>JAVEZD010000120.1:0-7101 GCA_034003165.1 Bacteroidales bacterium
GGCTTCATTGCCCAGGGTATGGCACGCAGTACAGGCAAAGCTGCAGTCTGCTTTGCCACATCCGGTCCGGGAGCCACCAACCTGATTACGGCAATAGCTGATGCAAAACTCGATTCAGTGCCTGTGGTTGCCTTTACAGGTCAGGTTGCCACAACCATGATAGGTACGGATGCTTTTCAGGAGATAGATACCTATGGACTGACAATACCTGTTACCAGGCATAATTTTCTTGCACGTTCGGCAGCCGATCTGCTTGAAATAATCCCTGAAGCCTTCCGTATTGCCGAATCAGGAAGGCCGGGACCCGTTGTAATAGATGTTCCCCGGGATGTTCAGCTACAGGAGGTTGAATTCGATGAATGGCCATCTTTTCATGAGATTAATACTAAGGATGGCATTGACAGCAACAGTCTTTCTGAGATAGCATCAGAGATAAACAACTCTCTGAGACCGGTTATCCTGTATGGTGCCGGAATAATTGAATCGCGATCAGAAAGCCTGCTGGCTGAATTGGCCGAAAAGAATAATATTCCGGTTATATCAACCCTCCGGGGTCTGGGTGCCTTTGATCCCTTTCACCCGCTTTACCTTGGCATGATGGGAATGCACGGTACAAAATACGCAAATCATATTACTGATCAGGCCGACCTGGTACTTGCTCTTGGCTTCAGGTTTGACGACAGGGCCACAGGCAAGGCATCTGATTTCTGCAGTAATGCCCGGATTATCCAGGTTGACATTGACAAAACCGAAATAGGTAAGATAAAAGCGGTACACAGGCATATACATGCAGATATAAATGTCTTCCTTGAAGCTGTTATCCCATTAATAGACAGAGATCAGCGTACTGAATGGACAGGCCGGGCAGCAGCAGTAAAAGAGCTCATGCCTTATATAAAGGCTCCTCTTAACGGCGATGTGTTTCATCCGCTGAGGATCATTGACGAAGTAGCCGCAACAGTCCCGGAAGACACGATTGTCACCACAGATGTCGGTCAGCATCAGATGTGGGTGGCAATGAAATACCCGTTCAGAAGATCCAGGACTTTCCTTACATCCGGGGGACTTGGAACAATGGGGTTTGGAGTCCCTGCCGCGATCGGTGCTGCGCTTGCCTGGCCGGGCAGAAAAGTGGTTTGTTTTTCAGGTGACGGATCATTTCTCATGAACATACAGGAGCTGGCTACCATAGCGGAACAGAAACCAAACCTTGCTATATTGCTGTTTAATAATGGTTCTCTGGGACTTGTGAGGCAGCAGCAGGAGCTTTTCTACGAAAAGAAATACATAGCATCAGAGTTTCAGTCCAGACCCGATTTTGCTATGATTGCCCGGGGCTTTGGCATAAAATCCTTCGACCTTGAGAAGGAAAAGGATCCTCTTGCAGTTCTTCGCGGAGCATTGGATAGTGAGGAGCCTGTGTTTGTAAATATCCCCATAAACTTCTCTGAAAATGTCTTCCCCATGGTTCCTCCGGGATCGGCAAATAAAATAATGATAGGTTAATCTTTTAAAACTTAAAAAAATGAAACAGAAAAATCATACTGTTATTGAATTGATAGTAAACAACCATCCGGGTGTGATGTCGCATATAACCGGTCTCTTCTCGAGACGCGGATATAATCTCGAAGGGATTCTATGCGGTGCCATTGGTGAAGGCTCTGAAAGTGTAATGTACCTGCTGGTAAACAGAAATGAACAGTATCATCAGGTAATCAGCCAGCTTGAAAAACTGCATGATGTCAGGAAGCTTTATGAAAGAGATGAATATGACCATAATCTTTTCTACAATGTAGGAGGTCTGTTTGTAATTAAAAGCAGCACAGACTTATAACCATTATTATATACATCTGTAAACCGCTCCTGTTGGAGGCAGCAGAGTTTTAAAAAGAAAAAGCCCCATTATGGATTGTGCTTTTATGACTATTATTGTGATTTTTTACAATAACCTGAAATTCTAAAACACTATAATAATGAGCTTGATATTGTTCAGTCCCGATGCCGCAGTACCATCAATTATTTCAGCAATTTCAGCGGATGCTGATTTCAGAGGCCTTGTTACCAACTGGCTGATCCTTATGACTGCCGTTTCACTGTTGTGTTTCATAGTAAGCGAGATTACCCGGAACTACAGCCAGGTTGATAAGCTCTGGAGCCTCATGCCGGTTTTTTACAGCCTTATAACCCTATCAGCCTATCAGTCACCCCGTCTTTATATTATGTCAATTCTTGTTGCGGTATGGGGTTTCAGGCTGACATGGAATTTTGGCAGGAAGGGAGGTTACAGCCTTATTCCCTGGCAGGGTGAAGAGGACTACAGATGGAAAATACTCAGGGAGCATCCATATTTTAAGAGCAGGTTTAAGTTTGGTCTGTTCAATCTTTTCTTTATTTCTTTCTATCAGAACATTCTGATTCTGCTTTTTTCCACTCCCCTACTTCTGGCTGCGCTGTATCCCGGACAGCCCCTTGTTATAACTGATTCTGTTGCCGTTGTGCTTATGCTGGGTTTCATTATTCTTGAAACGGTAGCAGACAATCAGCAGTACAGGTTTCACCAGGAGAAGAAAGGTCTGATTGGAAAAGAGGAAGTGATATATAGCAAATCATTAAAAAATGGATTTCTCAGCGAAGGACTGTGGGCATATTCGAGGCATCCCAACTTTGCTGCTGAACAGGCTATTTGGGTTGCATTCTATCTTTTTGGTGTTGCAGCCTCTGGTCGCTGGCTGAACCCTGCCCTTACGGGTGCAGTACTTCTTATCTTACTGTTTGCAGGCAGCTCGTGGCTTACCGAATGGATAAGCAGCAGCAAGTATCCTGTTTATAATGATTACAGAAAAAAAGTAGCCCGCTTTATTCCGTTTTTTAAATAAGGACTTCGAAGCGATGCTTCAGGTATTGAAGTATAAAATACAGCATTATAAATATTTAAAAAAAGTCCGGGTTCAATTTACCCGGACTTTTCAGTTATTTGCCCATTAAGTTTTTGAATAAATCAGGGATGGGTGTAACCTGACCTGTAATCCCTTTTTAGCAGTGCTGCTGCAGTTGGGTTGTCAGGAATAGCCATTCTGTCGGGATCCCATTTAACGACTGAGTTTGTATAGTACGAGATCATTGCCAGCTGAACTGTAGCTGTCGACATGAATGCGTCTGTTGGGGTGCAGGCTATCAGGCTTTTATCCTTTGACCTTACAGCATCGAGGAAACTTTTAACGTTTCTTTCCTGCATGTCAGGGGTCGGGAGAGCCACCTCCTCTTTCTGGGCGTTGCGTCCCATGGGATAGATGGTATATCTCGATTCATCGGTAAAGATAGAGCCCTTGTCTCCATAGAAGTATATTCCGTTATTGAACTCCCTGTTGACTTCACCGTTGCCCCACATCCTATGCTGCCATACAACAGGGGCTTTTTTGAAGGCCATGTTTGCAGTAAGTGTATCAGGGGTTGTGATCTTGTCTTTAAGAACGAAATTGCCTCCGAAGGAGTGGAATTCAAGGGGCATATCCTCGTCCATGATTTTTCTTATTACGTCTATATGATGTATTCCCCAGTCAACAAGGTGTCCGTTGCCGTATTCCTTCTCAAGACGCCAGGCAAAATGTCCTATATTGGGTCTGTACTCAAGTTTGGGAGCCGGTCCGCACCATAGATCCCAGTCGAGGGTGGCCGGAGGTGGCTGGATGGTGTTATCCTGGGCTCCCGGATCGTAATGGATCTGGGCAACGATCTGCCTGACCTCTCCTATTCTGCCTTCTTTGATAACATCCTTAACTTTTTTGAAAGCCTGGCTCTGGCGGCGCTGGAAACCGATCTGAGCTATGTTGCCTGCCTTGTTTGCAGCTTCAACCATTGCCAGTCCCTCGCGGATATCATAGGCAAGAGGCTTCTCGCAATAGACATCGTAACCCATTTTGCATACATCGATAAACATTAGAGCATGCCACTGTGGGGGAGCTCCTATAAAAATAGCATCAAAGCCCTTCATGTCGAGCAGTTCCCTGTAGTACTTAAAGGTCTTGGGCCTGTAGCCCTGAAGCTTTTCTATGTCATCGGCGCTGGTTTTGAGGTGATCCGAATCAACATCGCAGATTGCCGTTACTTCAATGCCCCCGGCCTTAAAGGCAGCGTTGATATCAACCATTCCGTACCATCCGGCTCCGATAAGTCCTACCTTGAGTTTCCTGTCAGTCTGAAGTGACGGGATATAAAAAGATGATGCCAGAGCAGCGGAACCCATAGAAGTCATTTCAATAAATTTTCTTCTTTTCATAAAGTTTGGATATTAGATTTAAGTTAATACCGGGCCTTTAAGAGGCATCCGGCAGCATTTTACAAACGTATTGTTCCATTCATAAGATCTGCAGGATCGGAGCTTGTCCCAATATAGACTTCATAATCCATATGTTCAAGTTCCATCTGCTCCTTAAGCGGATTGTACCAGCAAAGCTTTTCTACAGGGCATGAGATGGTTACTTTCTTCACTTCACCGGGTTTAAGACTTACCCTGCTGAAGCCGGTGAGTGTTTTGACGGGCCTGTCAATGGCAGATTTCCTGAAGCCTGCATACAACTGGACAACCTCGGTTCCTTCAACATCGCCGGTGTTCCTGACGGAGCAGCTACCAGTAATGGTTTTCCCATCTGTACTGAACTCCGGACCGTATAGCTGGAACGTGGTGTATGACAGGCCGAATCCGTACGGAAGTTCCGGGCGGACATTCTCCCTGTCGAGTTTCCTGTAACCGTGGTAGTAGTCATAGAACTGTGATTCGGTATCCCAGTTGACCTGGGGAAGATCACTTTCCTTTTCGGGAGTGACATATGGAAGTTTTCCGCTGGGATTGACATCGCCGAACAGTATCTCAGCTATGGCTGTTCCTCCCTCCATACCCGGATAGTAGGCCATCAGTATTGAGCTTACATGATCCTTCCAGCCCTCGAGCATTATCATGTTGCCGCCAAAGAGAACCACTGCTGTATTTTTATTAACGGGTCCCACTGCCTTGATTATGTCTGTATCTTCTTTATTGAGTCCCAGGGTTTCAACACGGTCGCCGCCTATTGTGATGGCTGTATCACCTGATGTTTCAGATACATATTCCCCTTCATCACTGAAATCGTAGCCGGCAACAATAACCACGGCGTCTGATGCAGCGGCAAGAGCTTTTGCCTCTTCCATGTCAGAGCCTTCATAGTAGGTTATTTTAGCCTTAGGCATGAGTTTCTTAAGTCCTTCAAGCGGGGTAACGACGTAGGCCGGAAAGACCTTGCTGGATCCGTTATCTCCGGTATTCTCAGTATTAGCCAGTCTGCCAAGCACCAGTATCTTCTTTGCATTCTTCTTGCTGAAAGGCAGGGAATTGTTTCTGTTCTGGAGAAGTGTTATCCCTTCCCTGGCTGATTGGAGAGCAAGCTGAATATGTTCGGGGCATCCTATTACTGACTCATCATAGTTCTGGTCGTAGGCGTCCTCGAAAGCCAGAAGGGTTCTGATTATCCTGGTTGCCGACTGGTTGATCCTTTCTTCGGAAACAAATCCTTCCCTTACAGCCTTTACCAGCCTCTCGCCAAAATACATGGTGTTGCACATCTCAATGTCCTGGCCTCCGTTGGCAGCTTCAACTGTATCGTTTATGCCCCATACGAAGTCGCTCATCACAAAGCCGTCAAAGTCCCATTCCTTCTTGAGCACAGTGTTAAGCAGGTATTTCTGATGACCGCATTTGGTTCCCTGGAAAAGGTTGTATGAACTCATGAATGAAGCTGCGCCGGCATCAAGGCAGTCCTTGAAATGAGGAAGGAACACTTCCCTTTCAGTTCTCTTATCGCAGCTTACGCTAACCTTGAACCTTGATATTTCCATCTGGTTGAATGCATAGTGCTTTATACATGCAACTACATTCTCATTCTGTACGCCTCTTACCAGTGCCGCACCCATCTGGCCGATATGGAAAGAGTCCTCGCCATAGGTCTCCTGGCTCCTTCCCCAACCAGGGTTGTAGGGAAGGTTAATGCAAACCCCTGCAAACAGGTTGCCACCAAAGGCACGTACCTCTTTTCCGATGGCGTGTCCAATTTTCTCTTCCAGCTCCGTATTGAAGGTGGCTCCCCTGAGCATTGAAACCGGGTAGCATGTGCTTTTGCCGGTGCCGCAAACGACCCCTCGGGGACCGTCGCAGAATTTCATTGCAGGAATGCCTTTTGACTCAATGCCTCCGGCCTCGTAGGGAACACTGTTATAGTGATTTCCCGATCCCGGGGTAAGGCTGGCCATCAGCTCCTCAAGTGTTATATTACCACCCATCAGTGATACCTTTTCTTCAAGAGTCAGTGATTTAACCAACTCTTCGGCCTTTTTTGTGTATTCAAGCCTTTTTGCCTTTGTACATTTCATACCTGTTAATTTTTGAATTGTTTTACCACCGGTTGAAACACCTTTCACCTCTCCCAACGGAATATACATTGAAGAAGCCAGAGCTGCTGACCCCAGTGATGTGATCTCTAAAAACTTTCTTCTCTTCATCTCTGTCTGTTATATTATTCCTTTTTTTAACTATCATAAACAGTTTTAACCCTTTGTCTGTAAAATACCAGGTAACAGCATTGATAAATTATATGAAGTCTTGCTTTACATGTAATATGTTATAATACTGATATAAAAATAACTATAACATTAATTCCGAACTTGAAAAGATAGACTTGATAATTTAATCAGCCTGTGAAAAACACGCCAGTAAATCAATGAGACCAGGTTTTAATCACGACCTCAGAATAAATTACGATCTCTGATCAGTATTCCTGACAAACAAATATAACAATTTAAGCAATCGGTTATGACACAAAAAGGCTCCGGGAAATGTAATTAATCATGGTAGATATAAAAGGTAATATAGGGTGTTTTACATACTTCATATTGATTTTATTATTATTTTGCTTTGTCTGACCGTCGACCAACGGGTTAGGATAATTATTAAACAATAACCGGCAATATGCCTGTAAAACTGCTGTTTATGTCGGAAAAGAGAACTAACAAAAGCAAGATATTTATTACGATCCTCAGGATTGCCATCGGATGGCATTTTTTGTATGAAGGGAT
>JAVEZD010000121.1:0-3105 GCA_034003165.1 Bacteroidales bacterium
TCAGCCACTTAGTTTCTCTGAGGCTGGGAAGGCTGCCCTGTAGCTGCCGGCCGGTTGTTAGTTCCCGGCAGTACAAGCGGATCTTTCCACTGCAGTTGGTTGGTGGCATTGGAATGCAGTTTATATTTTATTATATGGTTATCGGGATTTGCACTGCCTATAATATCAATTTTGCTGCGGTCAATAATTCCAAGTCCGGCAGCTTC
This sequence comes from Bacteroidales bacterium, assembly GCA_034003165.1. Taxonomy (GTDB): domain Bacteria; phylum Bacteroidota; class Bacteroidia; order Bacteroidales; family VadinHA17; genus LD21. Next base: position 207 of record JAVEZD010000121.1, read on the forward strand.
CATGAAATTGAGGTAACCAACGTCTGACAGGGGAATATCCATCAGTTTGCAGCATATGCTGTCGACTGAGGCGGGATCAAGGCCTGCCAGGGCGATCCTGTGGTCAACGGCAGTACCGCTTACAGGTCCGTTTCCTTCCATTCCTTCAACGCCGTCAATTATTGAAAAGTCGGGCTTGATATGTTGTGCCACCTGGTACATGTTATAATGCAGCCATCTTGATCCGGCAGCATGCATGCTACGTTTGTAGTTTACAGGTTTGTTCCCTCCCGATGCCGGAAGGTTGTGGGGAGCGCCAAGAAGGATATTCTTTACAGCCCCGGTCATCACCACGGTGTCGTGAGTCTTGAGCCTCGAAATCGTTATAATGTAGTATGAAGGATCGAGGAAAATATCGGCAATCTGTATTTTTTCGAGATGCAGATCCCTGTTCATTATGAATAGAGGTTTGCCGGGTGTTGTATTAAGATCGAGAAACCTGATATTATAGTCCTTTGCAAGATCAAGGTAACCATAGTTTTTGAAACCTTCTGACGGATTTGGCGTTGCACTTGACTCGGCAATAATGATCTGTCCTTTGTAAATGGGCTTCATATACTCAAGAAGAGCTCTTAAGGAATCAACAGGTGTTGCGCAGAGTTCATTATTTGTAACAACCATATTTGGTTTGATAACGAGTTGTTTTCCCCTGAGGCCTTTTCGTATCTCACTATCAAAGGGTCTGATAACATCATGGATCATCTGCATACGGTCAGTACCTGTTGTAAAAGCCACGGGGCTATGACCCGGGATTTCAGGGAGCCTTATCTTTGGCTTGTCGAGCATGGGCTCGGCAGCCACCATATCACTGAAACCTCCTACCAGCATGGCAGCCGAACTGAGTCCCAGCATTTTAAGGGCACTCCTTCTTTTAATAAGTATTTGATTTTCTTTGCTGTTCATCCCTTTAGATTTTTTTTAATAATATTCCCTTTCTGATAATTAAGCAATTTCTGGCTTATTACCTGGCCGCTAAGATAGCCTGAATTTTGTAAATTGCGATGCCACTGACAGTTAAATAGAATATGATATTCAACATATTCCTGATTAATCTGCACGAAATTTAACAGGTATAAGCCCGGCAGACTTACCTGTTTATTAGTACAATGTTAACTCTTATGGACTTTTCGGGGCAAGTTCCTGATGATTTCATTTGGTTATTTCCAGGAAGCCTTCAGCAAAACGTCTTCCCATTTTTCTCTGGCTTCGGGAGTTGAAATGAATCTTATCACCTTTTTCCTTTAGGTCAGAAGTCCCGATAACTGCAGACAAGGGATCTGTTGCTGAATACTTTCTGATCTGCAGGTTGATTCCTTCCCAGTTTTCAGGATCTGCTGAGTATGAACCAAGTTCACCCAGAAGGACAGGAAGGTTATTATCACCCGCAATGTCCCTGAAAATAGCTGTAAGCGTGGCAATGCGTTCGCTGTAGAGAGGCAGGTCGCGGCTGTTGGCATCACTTTCCCCCTGATGCCAGAGAATGGCTTTTATATTTCCATACTGCTGACCGATTTCTGTTTTTTCCCTGAAATTGGTAAGCAGCTTAACATTCCGGTATAAAGAATCCCCGAGCCACTGGCTGATTGAACTGCCGCCAACGGCAACAGGAAGCATAAGTACTGACACATCGGAAGGAGCGTCTTCAAGGATAGTCCTGGCGAATGACATACCGCAGTCGAGACCTGTCAGTTCAGGTTCATAGAAGTGAAGGGGTTCTTTGGCAATTACAATTTCTCCGTGCCTGTTTATAGTAAGAATCCTTTCGGAAGGTATGGTATCATCTGGTTCGACAAGTCCCCTTCCGGCCATGTTAGACTGCCCGGCCATAACAAACACCCAGATTTTTTCCTTTTCAGGAATTAAAGCAGGTTTTATTTCTGACCGTGGGAAAAAAGCTTTTCGCTGTTCATCACTTATGCTTTTTTCGGCGAATTTTACCGTACTGCAGGCCAGTGTTCCTGAAATAATAATAATAAGAAGAGTTCCTTTTGCTATCCTCATTTTTATGATATTGGAGTTGTTTGTAATAATCATAGCTTTTAAAACCAACGCCCGTATCCTCAGGCTATATGCGCTGAGATACGGGCGATAATTTTATTATGAGCTGTTACTTAAAACTAATCCAGTCTATCTCAACCGGGTTTGAGTCTTTAAGAACAACATAGAGGTTGTGAACTCCTTTCTGGAATTTCTTAACACCAGCATCAGTAATACTTAAGCTGTTGCCTTTTGGAATGGATACCTCGGCGAGCAGAATACCGTCAGGTTTATCGAGTCTTATTTCAACAGTGGCACCGGCCTGCGATGCAGCTTTTACCTGAACGTTTTTGAGTTTCTTTTTACCGAAATCAACAGTGTTATAACTCATCCAGGCATTTTTACTGCTTAGTACGCTTTTCCATCCGTTGAATTTACTTGTGGTATCGATAAAAGCAATATCTGCACCTGTTGAACTTTTACCGCTGAAGCGGTCGATTTCAATGTTTTTAACGGCACTTGTTACACCGACACCGCGAAGCGTAGGGATGACTTTCTGAATGGTTCCGTCGGCATTGAAGAAGAGGCTGTCGATTCTGGTTGACCTGTTCTTGTCGAAATCAGGTGAATAGTCGTTGTGATGATAGAAAAGATACCACTGACCATCATATTCAACAAGAGAATGATGGTTGGTCCAGCAACCTGTTGGTGACTCATCCATGATGACTCCGGTAAACTTAAAAGGTCCCATGGGATTATCGCTGATGGCGTATTCAAGCCTTTCAATTTTATTCTCAACATGAGGATAAGTCATATAGTAAATACCATTTCTTTCGAAAACAAAAGGACCTTCCTTAAGACCTTGTTTGGGCATATCTTCAAT
>JAVEZD010000121.1:3205-6890 GCA_034003165.1 Bacteroidales bacterium
TCTTTTTCAAAACAGTCGGGAGCCCACATACTGTAGGTTGTTGCATCTACCCAGTTTACCTTTTCCTGGGTTACAATAACTCCATGATCGGTCCAGTCAGTCAGATTTTCAGACGAGAAAACATGGTAGTCGCGCATGCAGAACCAGTCCTTGCGGGCGAAGTCTTCAGGAGCAGGGATATCGTGTGATGGGAACAGATACATCTTCCCGTTAAAAACCCTTGCTGTAGGGTCGGCTGTGAACTGGTCCCTGATTATTGGATTTTGTGCGGCAGCGTTAAGGAACAAAATTGTTGCTGCAATAAAGAACATTAGTGATCTTTTCATTTTCATTGGATTGTTTTTGATGTTTATTCAAATGGTTGATAATAAATAAATTAATTAGTAATTATCGTTGTTGGTCAAATTATGTCTGGTTATTGGTTTATTTAAGTCCGGTTCTGAACCAGTCGAAGTCGACATAACCCCCCGGGGTCAGGGTAGCATAGTTGAAAAGCCCGAAGCGGTAGCCCATAAAATGAGGCATCGAATACTCCATATTAAGTTTTGTCCCGATTGGAATCCATTCTTTCCCATCGAGGCTGTAAAAAAACTCAGCTGTATCGGCGAGATTCCTGAAGTCACATTCAGCCTTAAGGTAAACCCTGTTCTGCGCGAGAGGGATGGCTTCTTCCTCTACAGGTTTTCCCGATTGTGCATTTATCATCACTATATATTTCTTTCCATCAGAATATTTGACACCGGTGATTCCGAACTTCCTCTGGAGCAGGGTCAGTCCGGCGAAGTCACCCTCTTTCATGTTTGAAACATCGATCATTGTGGAACCGAAGCATTGTGGACCAAAGGTTCGCTGGGTAAGAGTGTTGCGGGCCGTCACCAGTACAGTATCGGTTCGTCCTGTTGTCAGCCTGAGCCATCCTTTCCTGTCAGTCAGTGACCAGAGGTTGTTGACCGGGTTATGGTTCCACTGCCAAACCAGTGGCAGGGCAGGGTCTTTCTTTTTCCTTTTGAACTCATCAGAAGCCACTATCCCTGGCATAAGTCCTTTGCTTTCAGGAAGGTTTAGTTCATCGGGTACTTTCCCGTCAACACCTAAAACCGGCCAGCCGTCTTCCCATTTTAAGGGAACCAGATAGGGGATACGTCCAACTGAACCATAATCCCTGAAAAGATAGGCATACCAGTCCCCTTCGGGGGTATCGACAAGTCCTCCCTGTGCTACTCCCTTGTCCTGTAGGGCCAGTCTGCCTTCCCATGGTCCGGTTATCCTGTCGGCCCTGTGAATTACAACTGTACGCATTCCACCCCGGGGCCAGGTTATATTGAACAGGTAGTATTTCCCGTTGACCTTGAATAACTGCGACCCTTCAGCCTGAAGGTTTATATTATTGCCGGCCGGAGCACTTGCATTTTCAATTATGATCTTTTCTTCGGTTCCGGGCTTAATACCCGAGAGATCCTCACTTAGTTCCACAAGCCTTATTCTTCCTGCACTGTATAACATATAGATTCGGCCGTCGTCATCAAAGAAAAGGGAGTTGTCGTGAAGGCTTGGTGAGAATGAGTGTTTTTTCCAGGGTCCTTTTTCTATGTCTTTAGTGGAGAAGATATAGGTTTTACCTGTGGTCTGGGAAAAAGTGGAGACATAGAAGGTTTTGTTGTGGTATCTGATGCTGCTGGCCCATGAACCACGGCCATAGGCATTTTTCCCGCCGGCAAGGTTAAGTGCATCAACATCTTCGAGAATGTCGTAGGCATAACTAACGGTTTCCCAGTTTATAAGATCTTTTGATCTCATTATTGGAACTCCGGGACTCATATGCATTGTGGTACTGCTCATGTAATATGAATCACCGGCACGGATAACTGAGATATCCGGTACATCGGCAAAAATTACAGGGTTTTGAGCCTTTTTGGTCTGTGCTGACAGGGTAAAGCAGGTAAGTCCGGAAATCAGCAGTATAAATATCAGGTTTAGCTTCTTCATAAATACTTAAGGGCTAAGAGTGTTTTGAATATGACAAGATTCAAAGATTCACAAAAAAACTGAAACATGGAACATTTTGGCCGGGATATTACGACCCGACCTGCATTCTTTATCATAAGAGTACTGAATTTACTGGCGGTCTGTTATATGTTGTAAATAACCTCTTTTGAAACAGATGTTCCATCTTCCCCTGTCTGTACCGGGTAAAGGAATAGAAAAATACTCAGGTGGTTGAGAAAATAAAAAAAACCCTGCAGGTCAGTTTCTGCAGGGCTTTTAAAGGTCAGAAAAAACAGAACCTATTGCTGAACGGCAGGGTTTGATTCCCTGAGATCGCAGATACCGTTATTGTTTGCATCAATATAGTTGCTTCCTCCGGGTGCCATACCTTTACCCTGGCCAGGGCCCATTCCGCGGCCCTGTGAAGGTCTAAGGCCTCTGCCCTGGCCATTGGCCATACCTCTTCTTCCCTGAGCTGCCTGGCCGTTGCCTTTCCCGCGGCCATTGCCGGCCTGCATTCTGTTCCCGGGGTAGTTGTCGCAAACACCGTCATTGTCCTGATCGGCATAATAACCCATACCAGGACGTGTTGCATCATTTTTATCCTGTACAGCCTGATTATTCTGTGAAAAAGCTGTTACTGAAATTGCCATAAAGGCGATAACTGTTAAAAAAAGTTTTGTTTTCATAACCATTAAAGTTTAAATAAATTACTGATTTAACATCTGTCTGCCACGTCCCCTTCTGTTTTGCCCGCCCTGCATGTTACCGGCCGGACCATCAATGACAAACATTTCCCCGAACATACTGTCGAGTTTTTCTTTTTGTTCCCTGTTACATATGTTTTTAAAATTCATGTAATACCTGTAGGTTTCTTTTTTTAGTTGTGCATGGAGTAATCCCACTGAATCGGAAAGCACACTCAGTCGTACCGTATCTGTATTCTCTGATGACATCTCTGCAAGCATCTCCCTCCGTATTTTCCCCAGGCTTAAGTTTATTTCCCTTGCGTTTTGCCTGAAGCTGAAGTTGAAATCCCTGAATCGGGTCATCTGATCCCTGTCGAGTTCGAGCCTGTCGCGGAAATAACGGCCGCTGAATCTGAGAGAGGCACCGTCCTCTCCAGTGGCTGAGTGTGAATAATAAGCAACCTGTCCGGTATGGTTCCGGTTATAGATGACTGTGGCTATTGTAGCTATATTCATTACCGCGAGGGCTACTATAGCCCAGATCATCCATCCACCTTTGTTTACGGTTCTCATATTCAGTCTCTTATTCATTGGAAAGTAAGTATACTGATTCCAGAGCATTATCATCTGCCATGGCAAATTCTACAGGTATCCTTTCCTGAATTTCAATACCAACCGACCATTTGCCAAGTACAACACCAGCAAAAAGTGCAGCAGCAACTGAAAGGGTAATGAATACGGGTCTAAGTATTCCTGGCAGTCCTCTTTCGGGATTCAGTTCTCTGTCACGGTTTTCAACAGCAGCCATGATTCTGGTTGCCAGGAAGGGTCCGTGTTCAATAGTTTTCTCTGAAGCAATGATTCTCTCTGCCAGTAACCATTCATCGTAGACACGACTGCAGGCTTCACAGGTTTTGAGATGTGCCTCAACCAGTGTTTTCATATCCGGGGTCAACTTTCCCTCGTGATATGCATCCAGATTTTCGTGGCATAGTTTGCAATTCATTTTA
>JAVEZD010000122.1:0-6849 GCA_034003165.1 Bacteroidales bacterium
TTCTCGATGCATCACATGTGGGCGATAATCTTGGTACTACCATCTGGACTAAAACAGGTAACGGTGCCGTCATAAGAGGTACTCTCCGCGACCTTTACGGTAATATGGACGTTGATGAGAACTTTAACTTCCTCGTACGCGACTTCAGACCCCAGGCCAACAGCTCAAACCTTGTAATAGGTGTAAACACACCCATCCAGATAGGTTATGTGACAGTTATGCCCGGCGATGTTGTGCTTGCAACCCGCGAAGGTGTTGTATTCATTCCACCGCAACTTGCCCTCAGGGTTATCGAGACCTCTGAAAGAACACGTATGCAGGATGCCTTTGCCCATGCCGGTGTAAGGGAGGGACGATTCACGGCTCAGCAGGCCGACGGAGCCTATACCCCCGAGATGAATGCCGAGTTCACAAAGTGGCTTAAGGATAACATAAACACTATGGGTAAATTTTTCTCCGATCCCGAAAAAGCTCCTTCTCCTGAATTCATCCAGTCGTATATCAAGGAGCGCGAATCGACGCCGGCAAGAAGACCCTGAGGAGACAGCACTGAAGGCTTACTGTTTAAAAACCTGCCCCTTGTGTGTTTCAGTTTTAAAAAAAGTTAATAAGTGGCAGGCTATGTTTATCTTATTGAAAAAAAAATTATTTTTACCAGAATAATAATTATAGTTTCTGTTACAGATTGTGAAATAAAGAACTACTTATAGTATGAAATCAAAAGAAAATCAATTAGTTATTGGAAGGCGCAGCGCCCTTAAGATGCTTGGACTCGGCTCGGCAGGAATGCTGGCAGGCGGATTTACTGACATCAAGGCTTCAGAACCTGCCGATATGGGACCAAAACCGAAACAGCTCGTTACTTCCGGAAACAGCAGTGTTGCATTTACGACCGGTACAGACCGTCAGAACATGTTGTTCGAGGTAGTCAAACCATTCGAAAGTGAGATCAAAAAAGGACTCAAGGGGAAACAGCTTATCATCAAGCCCAACATGGTCGTGACCAACACGGCCCTGTGTGCAACCCATGTCGACGCCCTCAGGGGTCTGCTCGAATATCTCAAGCCCATCTATAAGGGACAGGTTATCATCGCTGAATCAAGTTCCCAGGTCGACTCAGCCGCAGGTTTCAAGGAGTATGGATACCTTGATCTGGCAAAGGATTATAACGTTAAGTTCATTGACCTTAACACCACCAACGGCAAGCCTTTCTATGTCCTCGACAGGAACCTGCATCTCGACAAGATCTTTGTCTCTGAACTCTTCCTCGATCCGGCAAACTATTTCATATCAATATCAAGGCTCAAGACACACAATACCGTTGTCATGACCGGTGGTGTGAAGAACATGATGATGGCGGCTCCGCTCAACCTTCCTGCCGCTAACGGCGAGCAGAGAGGCATCAACTACAAGCGCAACATGCACTCCGGCGGACCCCGCTGGCTGCACTACAACATGTATCTGATGGCCCAGGCAGTACGTCCCGACTTCACCATAATCGACGGTGTCGAGGGCATGGAGGGCAACGGCCCCATCGCCGGTACCCCTGTCAATCACAAGATCGCCCTTGCCGGCCAGGATGTGGTTGCAGTTGATTCAATGTGCTCACGACTCATGGGAATTCCCCTTGAAAATGTCGGTTACCTCAACTACTGCGAAGCAGGCGGACTTGGTAATGTCGACCGTAACAAGATCGACATTATCGGCAGCGCCAAACCTGAAGATAACGTTATTACCTATAAGCTCAGCTCCAATTCAGCCTATCAGCTCGAATGGAAAGATCCTCTTAACCTGCCTTCACAGCAGCAGGGACCCAGGCCGCAGCAGGGACAGGCTCCGGCTCAGCCCCAGAGAAACTGATCTCTGAAATGCCTGCCTCTCCGAAGGCCGGTACAATATATGAATAACTAAGCCCTGTCTCTGATCAGGTATACTATACCTTAACAGACAGGGCTTTTTTACTTTTATGCCGGGAAGCTCCGGAACTGCCTGGTGCCGGCCCTCAGGGGCGGATTGATATTGCCGGATTATGAATTATTAACTCAACCAAAAGAGAAAATCAATGGATAAAAAACTTATGGGAGTTTTTGCGCCTATAACCACACCCTTCGACAGTAACGGAGAGGTAGCGTACGGTAAACTCCGGGAGAACATGAAGGTATATGCCGCCTCTGGCATAAAAGGTTATCTTGCTCTGGGATCCAACGGCGAAAACAAAAGCCTCACAAACACTGAAAAGGAAAAAGTGCTCGAAACCATTATAAATAACAAGGGCACCGAACAGACTGTCATGGCAGGCTGTATCTTCGAATCAACAAAGGAAACCATCGAATTCGCAAAGAAGGCACAGGACCTGGGAGCTGACTTCATAACACTGCTTCCTCCTTCATATTTCAAAAAAGAGATGACCGACCCCGTGCTTCTCAGATATTTCACCGACGTGGCCGGCTCCCTCACCACCCCCTGCCTCGTTTATAATGCCCCCCAGTTCTGCGGCGGCACAACCCTGTCGGTAAGCCTTGTCAAAGAACTGGCCAAACATCCCAACATTGTTGGTCTGAAAGACTCTTCTACAGGCAATATCGAAAGCTTCCTTCTTGCTGTAAGGGATACCTTCAACGTGATGCCCGGATCGGCCAACTTCTTTATGAACGGCCTTATCATGGGAGCACCCGGAGGAGTAATCTCCCTGGCCAACGTCTTCCCCGACTTCACAGTAAAACTTTACGACCTTACAGTAAGCAAAAAATATGAAGAGGCCTTCCACTTCAATGAAAGGGTAATCCAGATGAATAAATCCGTCTCGGGTAGCGGCGGCGTGGCTGCAGTGAAATATGCCATGGACCTTGCCGGCCTTAACGGAGGCGACCCCAGACTGCCCCTCCTTCCTCTTAACAACGACCTGAGGAAGAAGATAGAAGAGTATCTTAAGAAGGAAGGAATGATTTAAAACAACAGGTCTTATGCTGCTCCTTACCGGCATAGAGGTTAGCATACCTGCCGGACCGGGTGACAGATAAACCCTGAGAAATATAAAACTGTTTGCTGATTAAGCCCATAGGTATTACATATACATACAGGCATGTATATAATTATGATACGTATGGGTTTTGTCAGACCCTTAAAATAAAAATTATATACTGATGAAACCCACATGTTTTGCAAACACAAACACTTTTAAAGATAATTTTGTAAAACATGTGCGGTTCCATCATACCATTAAAATCAATATTATATTATGATGAAACCCACATGTATTGCAGACACAAACACGTATGTATATAATTTTCAGACATGTGGGTTCCATCAGGCCATTAAAATAAAAATTATATACTGATGAAAAAAGTACTGGTAAACGAAAAAGTGAGCCCCGATGCTCTCAATATCCTTAAACAGGCAGCTGAGGTGGTATATATGCCATCAGGCGACCACGACGAGTTCAGAAAACTGGTCAGGGACGTGACCGCCGTTATGCTCGATACAACAATTAAGTTCACACCCGAACTGATGGACCTTGCTCCTGAGCTTAAGGTTATCAGCCGTACAGGCACAGGAGTCGACAACGTCGATATCGAAGCTGCCACACAGCGCGGGATTATGGTACTGCATACTCCCGATGCCAACACGGTAACCGTAGCTGAACATACCCTTTCCCTCATAGGTGCCGTAACCAAACATCTGCTTTTCCTCGACACCGAGACACGCGCAGGTAAATTCAAGACAGCCCGCAGACTCTACCTCCCCGTCGACCTCGACGGAAAGACTCTTGGTATAATCGGCTATGGCAGAATAGGGAAGCAGGTTGCAAAAAAATGTATGGGTGCCTTTAATATGAAGGTGATTGTCTACGACCCCTATATAGACGACAGCGTTGTGGCTCCGGGTGTTGAAAGGTATGCTGACGAGACTATGGTGTATAAAGAGGCTGACGTGATTTCGGTTCATGTACCAATGACCAGCGAGACTCGCAACCATATTGATGAGAAGCTTCTCTCACTGATGAAACCTACGGCCTACATCATTAACACTGCAAGGGGTAATATAATAGACGAACAGTACGTGTCGAAGATGCTCGACGAGAACCGACTTGCCGGTGCCGCCTTTGACGTCCTGGCCAACGAGCCCCCCGTCGACAATGAACTCTTCCTTGTTAACCCTAAGACTGTCGTCAGTCCCCATACTGCAGCCCTTACAAAAGAATGTACCGTAAGGGTGGCCTGCGAGGCCGCATCAGGGATAGTCGACTTCCTCGAAGGCAGGAAGCCGCGGTCGATATTCAACAGAAAAGGCCTTGGACTTGAATAGTAACTTACAATAATACTTCATTATGGAAAAGAAATATGACATACTGGGTTTCGGTGAAGCCATGATAAGGTTCACCGCCCCCGATCATGCAAGGCTTGAACAGTCGGCCCACCTCCTAATAGCCATTGCTGCAGCCGAGCTCAACGTCTCTGTAAACACTTCGAGACTGGGACATAAGACGGCATGGGTCTCCAAACTGGTCGATATATGGTCGGGACAGTACATCATCAACAAAGGCCGCGAACACGGCGTCGACATGTCAAACGTCATCCTCCTTCCCTTCGACGGCAAGGGAACGGTTCGCAACGGCCTCTGCTACCTCGAGGTGGGTATAGGTCCGCGCGCCAGCAAACAGATGTACGACAGAGCCCACTCGGCTATCAGCCTCATACAGCCCGGTGACATTGACTGGGAGACCCTTCTTTCGCAGACAAAATGGTTCCATACAACAGGTATCACAACAGCCATCTCCGATAATGCAGCCAACGAAGCCATCACCTCCCTTAAGATAGCCAAAAGCCTTGGAGTGACGACGAGCTTCGACCTTAACTTCCGTTCAACACTATGGACAGCAGAGAAAGCAAGGGAAGTGATGAAGAAGGTGATGCCATATGTGGATGTCATCATTGGCAACGAGGAGGATTTTGAAAAGATGCTTGGCATCAAAACCGATGGCGGTACCGAAGCATATGCCGACCTCGATCCTGAAAAATACAGGAGCGTGGCTGAGAAGGTTGTTAAGGAATATCCCAACGTTCAGGTTGTGGGTACCACTCTCAGACACGTAAGGACAGCACTGCTTAACGACTGGCAGACCGTTATGCTGTACAAAGGTGGATTCTATACCTCCCGGAAATATGAGAACCTTGAGGTCTGGGACCGTACAGGCGGAGGCGACAGCTTTGCCTCGGCACTCATCTCAGGCATGCTCGAAGGGAAAGATCCGCAGGAAGCTATAGAGTTCTCAGCAGCATACTCGGCCCTGTGTCATGGCTTTATGGGCGACTGGAACTGGGCAACCAGGGCCGAAGCCGAAAAAGTGATGAAAGGCGGAAGCGCCAGGGTTGTGAGATAGTAAACCCGTAAGGATAGTCTTGCCGGAAACCGGAAACGGTTGACTGATGAATAACAGGGAGCTGGATCTTTTCCGGCTCCCTGTTATTTTTATTTGTTAAGTTTTTTGCTTATTATCGTATTATGTCTAACTAAAAAAAATTATCTATGATAAGAACGAAATTAATGCCGGTATTGATCCTGCTGGCTTCATTGTCACTGTCGGGGCAGAATGTGGGCTCCGGGCCGGAATATATAAGAGCCATTACTTCCCAGTGGCAGGGTGAACGTTTTGCCGACGGACGGCCAAAAGTGCCGGATCAGCTTCTTGAACGGCTTGCCAGGGTGCCTCTCGAAGCCGCCTGGTCAGTTCTCAGGAACAGGGGATACAATAATCAGTTCGAGGGCGACTGGACCGTTCTTCTGCCTGAAGAGCCTATGGTCGGACGTGTTGTTACAGCCCAGTATATGCCCCTCAGACCCGACCTCGATGAATGGGTGAAGGCACAGGGTGTCCTTGAAAAGAGAGCCGCCCCTCCCACAAACTCGTGGCCCATCGACGTCCTGACCGATGGCGATGTCTATGTTGCCGATTCTTACGGAAAAGTGGGCGACGGTCCCATCCTTGGTGATAACCTCGGCAATGCCATTTATGCAAAATCAAAAAGAGGAGTCATAGTCTATGGCACAGTAAGGGATCCGGAGGGACTTAAGATGATTGAAGGCTTCAACAGCTGGAGCAAAGGCATTGATGCCTCCTTCCTTCAGCAGATGATGCTTACTTCCATCAACGCCCCCATCAGGATAGGACACGCCACTGTCCTGCCCGGAGATGTCGTCCTGGCGAAAAGTCATGGTGTCCTCTTTATCCCTTCCCACCTGGTTGAAGAAGTGGTAAAAACAGCCGAGATAACCCAGATAAGGGATGAGTTCGGCTGGGCAAGGCTTAAAGAGGGGCGCTATACACCGGGCCAGATTGACAGCCAGTGGTCGGAAGAAATAAGAAAAGACTTCCTTGAATTTGTTAAGAACTACCATGGGACACTTCCCATGACAGAAGCTGAGTTTGACAGGTACATGAGAGAAAGGAACTGGTGATCAGGAAGAGACAAGGTTTGTAAGGTCATTTCCCGGACTTTTCCGTCTTGCTATTAGCCAGCGGTAGTCATCAGGGTCTATCATGGCATTGATGATGACAGGCTCATTAAGGGTAAGGGCCGTGATGACAGCCTTTCTCATGCTCTCCTCCGAGTCGGCCTTCAGTACCCTGGTCCCGAAGAACTGACCAGCACCGAACAGATCGCCACGGTAGAGGACAGTGCCGTAGGGAGCCAGCTCCTGCCACGACTGCTTTATCTTAATGAGGTTGAGCTCGCCGTCGGAGAAGACAACCACTATGACGGGCAGATTGTATCGCCTTGCAGTCATGATCTCACCTGCCATCATAAGAAAGCCCCCGTCGCCACTGATACATACAGTCGTCCCCTGCCT
>JAVEZD010000123.1:0-6823 GCA_034003165.1 Bacteroidales bacterium
ACAGGTACTCCATCTGTCGAACCAATACCTATAGTATGGATTACAATCCCCAATCCGGATGCTTTTTCGGCTGCAGAAAGCGGATCGTCTTCATGGTTTTCACCGTCAGTTATTATTATCATTGCCCTGCTTCTACCCTCTCCGGGGGTAAAAGAGCTAACTCCCAGATTTATAGCAGCGCCTATGGCTGTTCCCTGTCTGGGTACCATCTCCGGTCCTATAGTGGAAAGGAACATCTTAGCTGATACATAGTCGGTGGTGACAGGTATCTGGGTATAAGCATCTCCGGCAAAGACAATAAGTCCTATCCTGTCATCACTAAGCCTGTCGACCAGCCTTTCAATGGCCTGTTTTGCCCTTGTAAGCCTGTCGGGTCTGATGTCTTCAGATAACATTGAATTGCTTACATCGAGGGCTATAACCACTTCCACTCCCTTCTTCCTTGTTTCCTGCAGCCTGGATCCGTACTGGGGCCTGGCCAGAGCAATAATAATGGCTGCAAGTGCCAGAAGCTGCAGGATTAACTTAACCACAGGCCTGCTGTCTGAAAGCCATGGGAGTAGCCTCTTTACCAGTGTTTCTTCCCCGAATTTCCTGAGAGCTTTCTTCCTCCTTATTGTATTTACAATAAAAAGGGCCCCTATAACTGGTATAAGCAACAGCAGGTAAAGGAATTCCTGATTGGCAAATCTGAACAGTTGCATATCTGGTCTGTTAAGTCAGGTTTCGTAACACAGTATATCTCAGAATCATTTCGAGCGCCAGCAGAACAAAGGCTGCAATGGCTGGAATGAGATATTTCTCTTCTTTCCTTGCAAAATCTCTGACGTCAATTTTTGACTTTTCCAGTTTATCTATCTCCGAATACACTTCAACAAGTTTATCATTATCAGTAGCTCTGAAATATCTCCCTCCGGTGTCTTCTGCAATCTCTTTAAGTATGGCTTCATCGATCTCCACCTCCATATCCTGGTACTGAATTCCGTAAGGAGTCTGAACCGGATAAGGTGCCACTCCCATGGTTCCAACCCCGATCGTATAGACTCTTATACCGAAAGTTTTGGCTATATCGGCTGCAGTTGCAGGGGCAATATTACCACGGTTGTTTACCCCGTCGGTAAGGAGTATTATAACCTTGCTCACGGCTTCTGAGTCCTTGATCCTGTTAACAGCTGTTGCAAGCCCCATACCAATCGCTGTTCCATCCTCAATCATCCCGCTTTTTATCTCCCTCAACAGGTTAATAAGCACAGCATGATCGGTTGTAAGCGGACACTGGGTAAAGCTTTCACCACTGAAAACAACAAGGCCTATGCGGTCGAAGGGCCTTCCGGAGATGAATTCGGTGGCTACATCTTTTGAGGCTTCGAGCCTGTCGGGTTTAAAATCGCGTGCCAGCATGCTTCCCGATATGTCGATAGCCAGCATGATGTCGATTCCTTCAGTTGAGACATTATGAAATGTATCAGTCGACTGAGGCCTTGCTGTAATAAAAATGAGAAGCATTATGGCCAGAGTCCTCATACCAAATAATATATGACGAAGATAGTTTCTGAAAGTGACTGCTTTCTCACCAAAACGGTCCGTGCCCGGAACGGTAAGTGCCGCATTAACTTTGTGTTGTTTAATTATATACCATGCTACCATTGCAGGTACCAGAATCAGCAGGTACAGATAGACCGGTTGTTCAAAACTAATCCCGTTCATCCTCTGGCCTCCATCTTTTTTTCGTCCTTCGTATTGCCGGGAGCTGTCTCCTCCACAGGCTTCTCAACAGTCTCTGTAACAAACTGCCAGGCATTGCTGAAACAGATATCGTGATCGGCCGGCGACGGCTTATGTTTGGCAAACTTAACCAGATCGGCATCTGTAAGAACCAATCTGAGAAGATCATATACTGCATCTCTTTTGAAACCGGTCCTGACCAGGGCACGCAGTGTCTCATCAGTAGTCAGCTCAAGTGAAAACACCCCGTAACGGTCTTCTATGTACTTTCTCAGAATCTCAGTAAGTCTCGAGTAGTAAAGCTTGACCTCCCCTTTCTGCCAGAGTTGTCCGTCACGAAGCTTTTCAAGCTCCCTGAAAGCAATAACATGAGGAGGATCTGTAATTACAGGCTCAACCTGTACAGCATCTTTTTTCCGTAGTCTTTTTACCATCCTGATTATAAACCAGAGAATAACCGCTGCTACTGTGGCAATGAGTACCCAGGGCAGCACTTCAGCTGCAGTAACGGGGGCTCTGTAAGGTGCCACAATATCAAATATACCGGTTGTTGTATCAGGTGGAGTGAGATTCACTCTCATAACCCTGAGGTAAGAATAGTCAGAATAAAACCTTTTTAAGCCTTCCTCCCCTGACAACTCCGCAAACACAGGATCAATAACGTACGACCCTGAATCAAAAGATGTTACAAGGTATCTTTCTGTGATTCTTATGTTTCCGGCATCTTTTATGGTAGTGTCAGTAACCGGACCGGCAAGTACTTCAATATTTTTTATGAGAGTATCCCTGAATTCAGGAATGTGGAGAGTAATGTCAGAAGGCTGGTCGACTGTAAAGGTGAATCCGGTCTGATCACCTATTAATATATGGGTAGTATCAAAGCTTGCCGAAACAGATACCTCCTGAGCAGTCATGCTGCTGAAGAGGGCTGACATCAACACCAATGATGCTATATGTGATCTTAGTCTGGTCACCTCTTTTCAAATAATCTTAAAAGGGGTTTTACATAATCCTCTCCGGTAACAAGTTCTGCGTTGTCAATGCCCGATCTTCTGAAGACACCGGTAATTTCAGCTTTGTGAAGGATCCAGGAGTCTTCATATCTTCGCCTTATTACAGATGAAGATGTATCGATCCATCTTTCAGCACCCGTTTCCGGATCGGCAATCCTTACAAGTCCAATATCAGGGATCGATTTCTCGTGCCTGTCAGTAAAATTAAGGGCAACAATGTCGTGTTTTCCTGAGGCAATCTTAAGGGAATCTTCAAATCCGGGTGCAATGAAATCGGACATAAGGAAAGCAGTACATCTTTTACGAATGGCATTGGTAAGGAAGCGTAGCGGTTCATTAAGATTGGTCCTTCTGCTTGAAGGAGTAAAGCTGAGAAGCTCTCTTATTATCCTGAGGATATGCTTTCTTCC
This sequence comes from Bacteroidales bacterium, assembly GCA_034003165.1. GTDB lineage: Bacteria > Bacteroidota > Bacteroidia > Bacteroidales > VadinHA17 > LD21. The sequence goes on from JAVEZD010000123.1 coordinate 3,149, forward strand.
TTTCTGTGGTGAAATAAACTTTTCAACCCTGTCAGAGAAGAAGATAACACCTATTTTGTCGTTATTGTATATGGCAGAAAATGAAAGAAGTGCAGCAACTTCAGTCATCACCTCTCTCTTAAAACTTCCCACTGTACCAAATTCGCCTGAACCGCTAACATCAATCAGCAACATAACTGTCAGTTCCCTTTCTTCTTCAAAAACTTTTACATAAGGATGGTTGAACCTTGCTGTCACATTCCAGTCAATGCTTCTTATGTCGTCGCCGTACTGATATTCCCTTACCTCGCTGAAAGCTATACCCCTCCCCTTAAAGGCACTGTGATATTCTCCGGCAAAAATATGCCTTGTCAGTCCCTTTGTCTTGATCTCAATCCTTCTTACCCTTTTTAATAACTCGGCAGCTTCCACTTAAATAACTTTTCTACTTATTAACAACCGATGATATGTGGTTTCCTTTTTATCAGAAAGTACCTGATGTTATTCTTTATTAAACTGTCTTATTTAACAAGTATAAAGAATGTTAACATTGAATTAGAAACATTACGGTACTTCAATAGCATTCAGAATTTCAGTAATGATATTATCCTGGGTCACATTTTCGGCTTCAGCCTCATAGGTAAGTCCTATCCTGTGTCTCAGAACATCGGCACAGACTGATCTGACATCTTCGGGGATCACATAACCCCGTCTGCGTATAAAGGCAAAAGCCTTGGCGGCAAGGGCAAGGTTAATGGAAGCTCTTGGAGAGGCTCCGTATGATATCATCCCGTCGAAGGCAGTAAGGCCCGCATCTGAAGGATTACGGGTTGCAAAAACTATGCTTAGTATATAGTTTTCAATCTTCTCATCCATATACACTTCCCTTACAACATTCCTGGCCCTTATAATATCGTCGGTTTTGATAACCGTGCTGACTGTAGGAAATTCCCTTGCAAGGTTTTCCCTTACTATGAGTTTTTCTTCTTCGAAGGAAGGATAACCAATAACGACCTTCATCATGAACCTGTCGATCTGTGCCTCAGGGAGAGGATAGGTTCCCTCCTGCTCGATAGGGTTCTGGGTGGCAAGTACTAGAAATGGTTCATCAAGTTTATAGGTCGATTCCCCGATAGTAACCTGTCTTTCCTGCATTGCCTCAAGCAGGGCGCTCTGTACCTTGGCCGGTGAACGGTTGATCTCATCGGCAAGAATGAAGTTGGCAAACACCGGCCCCTTTTTTACTATGAACTCTTCTTTTTTCTGGCTGTAGATAAGTGTGCCAATCAGGTCGGCCGGCAGAAGGTCGGGGGTGAACTGAATCCTGCTGAACTTTGCATCTATAACCGAGGCAAGTGATTTAATGGCAAGGGTCTTGGCCAGACCGGGTACTCCTTCAAGCAGGATATGACCATTAGCCAGAAGTCCAATAAGCAGAGAATCCGTGAGATGCTTCTGACCTACAATCACCTTGTTCATCTCCATCCTTATTATATCAACAAAGGCACTTTCCTTTTCAATTTTTTCATTAAGGGTCCTGATATCAGCAGTCTGCTCCATGATCTGAGAATTAAATAAGTTATATATGATAGGCTGGCTGTATCCATAGATCCAGCCCGGTAAAACAATACGCAAAAGAAATTACTAAATCCCAAAAATGGTTTTAATAAGTGTTAAAGTTATGTTAAATGAGACATTGACAGGGGATTCCACGAAAACCCCGCCCTTACCGAACTTCTTACCATAAGAAGTATGACCAGGGGCACAAAGGCGTTATTGGTGGCACGGGGTACAAAAAATGAAATAACGAGGAAGACCAGAGAGAGGGAAAAGACTATCCTGAACCATATAACAGCTGGCTTTTCCCTGAATAGGGAAAGCAAACATATTATAACAAAGGGGCTGAGCCATATGATGTTAAGGTTCATATGCAACTGTTTATGCTCTGAGAAGAAACCAGTAAAGATAAGAAGTACAGCAAGCAGGGAATAGATGAAGAAGATCACCCGGTCCATTATGTTGTTTGGTATCCGTTCCCTGATTACGGAAGAGAGTATAATAATAATTATAAGAACAAGTGAAAATACAATCAGAGGTGAAGAAAGCGGTGATGGATCGGGTTGTGGCACAGTGGCTTCGAGTATGGTTTCAGGATTACTTAGCAAAGGTATCCTTTTGTTGCCGCTTATAAGAAGCAACTCATTCAATCCACTCCTTAGATCGATAGGAAGAAACATCCTGTCGCGGAAACCTGCCTTTTTATCCCCCGGAGTCCCGATAAGCAGGTCTATACCGAAATCGAGCCATGGAAACCGGAGCTGGTATTCCCCTATCTTCTGTCTGAATGAAGGAACCTTTTTTTCCTCAAGCAGGGGCGGATAAATGAGTTTTTCGCCGCCAGCCTTTTCAAGAAGGTCCCTTATACGTGTTGCACAGTTATCATAAAAGAAATCGTACCTGTATTTTCTGTTTTCAGGCTTTAAGTTTTCGTTAATCAGTTCTATAAGAACAGCTTTCTGGGGTCCCGAAAGGTTTATCCTTTGCGACTGCACCCAGCGTCCTTCGGAGGAATACTCTTCAAGGAAGCTGTTGTAGGGATTAATACCCAGCATGTAGTCGAGTTTTCCCTTTGCAAACTTCCATGCGAAATGCTTAGTGCTGAAGTCAAACACTCCCCAGTTACATACCTGGTCACTTTCACCTCCGTTGACAACTATTCTGAGGGCGCTGTGTCCGTATATGGAATAGGTAGCTGTTCCCGGTCCACAGGTCAGTAGGTAAACAACAGTATCGGCAGGGGGCTGTGCAGAAATACTGCTGATAAACATCAGTCCCGACAATACTGTCAATACGGCTAGCTTTTTCATTTTTTCAACTGTTTCCGTAAACCTAAGAGTTTTTTTGGAAATAACCTTTACAAAAAAAGACTTATCATCACTCTTTTTTATCTACCTTGCGCCGTGCATGAACCGTACCTGAAAGGTAAGGGCTGACTGATTGCTCCCCGGAAATATTCAATTAAATTACTGTAAAACAGCATTATAAAAATGGAACAACTGGCGTTGGAAAGAATCCTCAAGTTTCTTCCGGGAATAATAGCAGGCCTTACGGTCCATGAGTTCAGTCATGCCCTGGTTGCCCATAAATGTGGAGATTCAACATCAAGGGACCAGGGGCGTGTTTCCCTTAATCCTCTTAAACATATTGATCTGCTTGGATTCATCATGCTTCTTGTAGCTGGCTTTGGATGGGCCAAACCGGTACAGTTCAATGAGGGTAATCTTAAAAATCCTGAAAAAGACGTTATGAAAATAGCTGTTGCTGGTCCACTGTCAAATGCGTTTCTGGCCATGTTCCTTTCAGTGATTTTCTCTCTTCTCAGGAATTTTGTTACCACATTCAGCGGTGCAGGAGGCCAGTTCCTTGGTGAGGCACTCCTTTACGGCATCTATATCAACTGGGGTCTGTTTATCTTCAATCTTATACCACTCCCTCCCCTTGACGGATCTCATCTTCTTCTACACTATTTCAAGAGGAAACCGGCCCTTTACAACGGACTTTACAGGTATGGTTCGTGGATATTTCTTGGACTGATACTGATTACCATGCTTACAAGCGTTAATCTTCTTCCCATATGGCCCCTTGTCAGTCTTATGGGCGACGGCTTCCTTTCGTTAGTCGGCTACAGGTAGCTTT
>JAVEZD010000124.1:0-6763 GCA_034003165.1 Bacteroidales bacterium
GCAAAATCGACAGCAAACTTTCTGAAAAGCAAAAATATATCCTCTCCCCTTTCCCTCAGAGAAGGTATTCTTATAGGTACGGTATTAAGCCTGTAAAACAGGTCTTCCCTGAATTTATCATCATGAACCGCCCTGGGAATATCAACATTGCTGGCGGCAATAACCCTTACATTGGTCTTCTGGACCTTTGAAGAACCCACCCTTATAAACTCACCTGTCTCAAGAACCCTGAGAAGCCTTACCTGAGTTGAAAGGGGCAGCTCTGCAACCTCATCAAGGAAGATCGTTCCCCCGTCGGCCACCTCAAAATAACCTTTTCTTGTTTCAGTGGCTCCTGTAAAAGAACCCTTCTCGTGACCGAACAGCTCAGAATCTATGGTACCCTCGGGTATAGCTCCGCAGTTGACAGGTATATACTGCCCGTGCTTCCTGGTACTGAAACTGTGAATTATCTGAGGGAAAGCTTCCTTGCCGGTCCCGCTCTCTCCCGAAATGAGTACTGACAGATCAGTGTGAGCAACCTGTATGGCAATGTCAATAGCCCTGTCAAGATCAGGGTAATTTCCTATTATACCGAATCTTTGCTTTATACTCTGAATGTCTTTCATCCAATATTTTAAGATGTTGCGAATTTAAGACATTTTTAAAACAAAGGGAAATCCTAATTTATTAAATTCGTGGCATGAATACAGTAGCAGATATAAGTGTCGCAGGCATTATCCCTGCACGTTACGCCTCAACAAGATTCCCGGGCAAACCCCTGGCCATGATAGGAGATAAGAGTGTTATCCACAGGGTCTATGAAGAGGCTTCTGCAGCACTGTCCAATGTATTCGTTGCTACCGACGACCAGCGGATCTTTGATGCTGTAACCGGCTTCGGAGGAAAAGCAGTAATGACATCGGCTGATCATCAAAGCGGTACCGACCGTTGCGCTGAAGCTGTTGATACTCTTGCCGGAGAAAGGGGTCTCACCTTCGACATCATTGTCAACATCCAGGGCGATGAGCCCTTTATCAGACCTGATCAGATAAACATGCTGACAGCAGCGTTCGGCAAAACAGATGTGATGATAGCAACCCTTATCAGAGAATGTTCATTTGATGAGGACCTCTTTAACCCAAACCATCCGAAGGTAATTACTGACCTTGCCGGTGATGCAATCTATTTCAGCAGGGCCGCCATTCCGTATCTCCGCGACCATAAACAGTCTGAATGGGTCATTCACCACATATACTTCAAACATATCGGAATCTACGCCTTCCGAAGCGATGTGCTTAGAAAAATAACAAAATTACCTCCTGGCAGGCTTGAGACAGCCGAATCACTGGAACAGAACAGATGGATCGAAAATGGTTTCAGGATAAGAACTGTACTCACCGACTGGCAGAGTATCGGCATCGATACGCCTGAAGATCTTGAAAAAGCAAAAATATTTTTGAATCTTTTCAAATAATTTTATTACCTTTAGCACAATTTTTGTTAGGTGGAAACTAAACGGACCCTATGAAAAGAAGTCTACTCTTTATTCTGGGTATATTATTTGCACTAAATCTTTCCGCTCAGAAGGATTCCGTAATTGCTGCATCAAACCAGGGCAGAAAGGAATATCTGAGAGAAACCACCCCCGCTAAAATAAACATCTATCCTGTTCCGGTCAGGAATAACAGCTTTACCATTAAGAGTGACAGAGAGATATCATTTGTCAGGATTACAAATATGATAGGACAGGATGTCTACAGAGAAAAGTTCAATAATCCCGATTACACCCTAAAGGTTGTATTTGACAACCCTCCCATAAGGGGCATTTACCTTGTGACTATGCAGTTCGGGGACGGGACAAGAGTTGTGAGAAAAATAATGGTTGAAGGCTCAGAATGAGCATAAAGAACCTTCAGATTTCTGAATCTTAACACCTGATATGATCAGGCTGTAAAATCCAATATTTTGCGTTCGGCTCAACAATCTTTCTTTTTGATTGTTATAAGGATACAACTTACAGAATTGTCGTATTTATCATTAGTGCCATGCAGGAAGGTTCAAATAAGTTTTCGATAAGGGACCTTGAGAATTTTTCAGGTATCAAGGCCCATACTATAAGGATCTGGGAGAAGAGATACGGCATTCTCGAACCCGACAGAACAGATTCCAATATACGAACGTATAACGAGTTTGAGCTTAAGAAGATCCTTAATGTATCGTACCTTAACAGGAACGGGTTCAAAATTTCAAAAATTGCCGGGATGGATGATGAACATCTTGCATCTGAAGTAATGGACGTAAGCAACAATCAGGTCTATACCGATCACGACTTCAACCCTGGCAATGTTCTTTTATCGGCCATGAGATTCAGTGAAGCACAGTTCAGAGAGGCTATCGATAAATACATAAAAAACTATCCTGTCGAAGATGCCTACTGCCGCTACCTCTATCCTCTTCTTGAAAAGGCGAGGATACTCTGGCAGACCGGAAGCCTTTCCAGGGCACAGGAACAATTTGTAAGAAATACAATCCGGGAGATAATAATTTCCAGGGATAGCAGTATAACAGGTAACAATGCAGGGGAAGCACCCGTTGTTGCTATGGTAAATACCCTTGAAAATTGTTCAGATAATAATTTTCTGTTCTACAAGTACACTCTTAAGAAAAGAGGTTTCGACCTTATCTTTTCAGGAGGCATCCTGCCCGATTCCGAAGTACTCGAGATCTACAATATCAAACCTTTTGATTTTCTCGTTCTGAACTCCTCCTCCTTCGACTTTGCACGAAAAAAATTAAGCTATTTCAGTAATATAGGGAAAGCCCTGCTTCTTAAAAAAATAATACTTGCCGATTTCCCCGACGAGAAAGTAAGAAGAGTTCCCGAGAACATTGCCATTGCCCATAACCCCAGGGAATTCCTTAATATCCTATCCTCTCTTACCAAAAAGACGGTGACTAAGGGTAAAATAAAAAATTAGCTTCTTCTTCCACCTGTAAATACACTTTACTAAATACTCAGCTCAATGTAGTAAGGGCCTCAGAGTGTATTTTTTGTTCTTGTTCTGCAGCAGATATTATCTTATTCTTACAATAACCGAATCAGCAATATTGAGAGCAGATGTAAGAGTGCTGAGATCTTCAAACAACTCTCCTGTCTTGCCTGACCAGTGACTGTGACCTACGGGCTTAATCTCATTCGGATTTTATAACTCAATGATTATTCCCACAGTTGGCAACACAGTCCCTGATTCACCTTCGAGAAACTTAAGAAGATATCTGGAGGGATCGGCCGGATCAGTAGCCGGTGCGCCGCTTTCATCTGAATCCCTTATCAGGATTGAAGGTTGATCCGCTTTGTGGTTATATACATTCTGAACGTCAGCATAAAGCATTAGTGACCATCCCTTGAAATAGTACTGCTTGTCGACTCTTAAATCAAGCTGATGAAACGGCTTAAGCCTTTCAGAATTAAACTGCGTGTAATCGGGATAGCCTCTGCCCTGAAGATCCCAGGCAGCCTTCAGCGATGACCTTTGAAGATCGAAAGGTGTATAGGGGGCTCCTCCTACAAATCTCCATTTCAAACCAATATCCCAGTTCCGGTTGAGGCGTTTTGTTGCCGTAAGGTTAAACAGGTGGCGGTTGTCCCACGATGAAGGTATCCATTCCCCCGAAGATCCCCTGAACTCACTTCTTACATAGGTATAGGAGAATACCAGGTTGGTCCGCTTGAATTCCCTGAAGCGGCCAAGTAGTTCAACACCATAAGCACGACCGTCAGACTTTGAAAGCAGTTCCTCATCGCCGAAGATGCCGTAGTCGGCGCTCTTGCTTGACAATGGAACTCCATCGCGTACCGAAAAAGGGTAATCACTGTACTTCTTATGGAATCCCTCAAGAGAAAACTGTATATTTTCAACCGGCAGGTACTCAATTCCGGCCACAAAATGATCGGCCCCTATATACTTAAGGTTATTTGTCATGTTAACATAAGTGCCTGATATATCTGAATAACCCATCGCAGTGTACGGGGGGAGCTGATAAAACCTTCCTGTGTTAAAGTTCACGTTTACCTTTTCGGTTAGCACATATGATGCTGAAAACCTCGGTGAAAGCTGATTGAGGGGATTCTTCATCGAAGCCGAAAAAGAAGCCATGTCTGTACGCAGTCCAAACGACAGGCTGAGCCTTTCATTAAGCAGTGCCCTGCTTATCTGTCCGAAAAGACTGTATTTTCCGAATTTAAGGTTGGTGTCATAGTCAAGCGCCAACCCTTCTCCTTCAGTGAATAACAGCCTGTATGTTGAATTCCTGTAATGGGCATATTCATATCCGGCTCCGTAATTAATCCTGAAACCTCCGGCTGAGCTAATGTTCCTCTCATACCTGGCTTTTATCTCTCCTTCTCCCGACAGGTAGTCAAGAATCTTGTTGCCTTCAGTCTCGATGTTATCCCTGTACTTATACTGTGAGTTGTTAAGATAGTTACGGCTCAGAACCCATGTGTCATAACCATTGCTTCTGTAGTGTTTGTATACCACCCCTGCCATATAACTGTACTGCTCCTGCACAGGAATATAGTCGAGAAGATACCTCTGGTATTCTGTTTCGTTTGCCTTCAGGTTAAGACTGAAATCATCCTTTGCCCCAAGTCCCAGAAAGATAAGTTCGTTTTTTTCATCTATCCTGAACCTGTATTTGAATTGAAAATCAGTATAGGCAGGAAGGAAAGGCAGTTCAAGAGCTGAAAAGAGAAACTGAAGGTAGGATCGTCTGAGTGATACAAGGAAAGAACTTCTTTCTCCTGCCGGTCCGTCGGCAGTTATACCCAGATCGGATGCCCCAAGGGTGAGCCTGTACTTCATCTTATCCCTGTTCCCGTCAACAAAGGTGAAGTTGAGTAATGAGCTGAGAGCATTGCCCTTGGAGGCCGGAAAAGCTCCGGAGATGAAATCGACCGACTGCACAAAATCAACGTTGAGTATGCCTACAGGACCACCGGAGGCTCCCTGTGTGGAAAAATGGTTCAGATAAGGAATCTCAATATTATCAATATAAAACCTGTTCTCATTAGGTCCGCCTCCCCTGACTATTACATCATTCCTGAAAGCAGGCGTTGAAGCCACTCCGGGGAAAGACTGGATCACCCTGGAAATATCCCTGTTGCCTCCCGGATTTCTTTCTATTTCGTCAATCCCTATTATCCTCACCGACACCGGTATCTCTATCTTCTTTGTAAACGGAGATGCCTTTATTACGACCTCTCCCAGACTGATATCAGCCTCCTCGAGCGGAAGGTCAAGAAACACCTGGTTGCTGTTTGTTACCATTACCGCACCGGAAAGAAAAGGCTTGTATCCCACTGATGAGGCACGTAGTTCAACATACCCGGGGGCCACACCTGTAAAGGTATAGTTGCCTTCATAATCTGTTATGGCACCGGTTGTGGTTCCCCATATCTGGACTGTAGCAAAGGGAATGCCCTCGTTGGTCGATACATTGTAAACCCTTCCCTTAATAACACCTGAATTCTGCTGTGCGGACAGCGTTAAGAATACAGGCAGAGATATGAATAATGCAATAAAAAGCCTCCTCATCTTTAGTAATGTTTATGCAGATAACAAAGGCTTTCCCTTATTGTTCATCTGTTAATAAACAAAAAACCTGCCTGTTCAGATGAGGGAACTGAAATAATCCTTATCGGCTGAAAGATCAGCAAGAGGTTCCTTTTTGTGTATTTCTTCTATTTTAACAAGCATGGTCTTTGCAAATGCCTCTATCCTCGAATGAGAGACATTTATCAACCTGTGCTGCCTTGCTTTGGTCACTGCCACCACTTCCTTCCATAAAGCCATTGTTTTTTCTTCAAAGAAACACCCGGTAAAAGCATCCCACACATAATCTACAGCCACCGGACTCAGGTGCAGCATATCGCTGTCGTAAAACCTGTAATCTCTCAGATCATCCATAACCAATTCGTAAGCAGGAAAATATCCCCATACTGCAGGATGTGAAAGAAGCTCCTCGACAGCCAGGAAAAGAACCGATTTGCTTACCTGGTTTCCATGGGCACCATCTTTCCAGTGCCTGACAGGACTAACTGTAAAAACCACTTTTAATGATGGAAGACTTTTATGAAGTGAATCAAGCGTCGATTTCCACAGACCTGTTATATCATCCGGGCTCAGCAGTTCATTATCAAAGAATGATGAAGGAAACCTGTGGCAGTTTGAGACAATCATTCCGTTATCCCTTCGTCTGTAAACCCTGGCAGTACCGAAGGTAATAAAAAGAAATTTTGCCCCGGCGATGAATTCTCCGGCCACCCTTGTCCGGTCATTAATCACTTTGAGAAGAGTTTGCGGGTCTTCCGATGTAAAATCAGTATTGTGCAAAAAGCTTAAATATTCACCATCATTAAAAGACAGGTCTTTCTCCTCAAGATCCCTTTTATTCATAATAAGCTCAATAACTGCTGATACAGACACAGGATTATATACCGTTCCTGCCGGATTTATCATCACAGGCATCTTTCCCTGTGACATCTTCATACCTATGGAACCGGCGAAACACGATCCGGCAAAAAGAACCCTTTCACCGTAGCCAACCTTCTCTTCCGAAGGCTCAACCCTTATAACCGTCCTGAAATCCATTTTCCAACCTCCTTCCTGTACTAACCGTTACTACCTCCCCCCTCCACTTAAAACTACACACCCTATATTATATATTATATATTATATACCGGCTGGACCTTTACTTTAAACTTTAAACTTTAAACTTT
>JAVEZD010000125.1:0-6646 GCA_034003165.1 Bacteroidales bacterium
TATGAACTGATCTTCAAGGTTTTATCAGGGGTGAAATTCGTTGACGGCGAAGAAAAGAAGGTGGCATAATTATGTACACCGGATGCGCTCTCAAAAAAACTCATCCACAACATTTGACAATAGCTCTATTTGGGCAGCTGACCGTTGTTTCGCGTTAACTTTTGGCCACACACACCATAATCTAAAAGAAGAATGCTTTGAATATGATTTTGGATTACGAACAACGCTGAATGCAATCGATCCTCATAAATTAAAAAGTACTGATATCCTTCAACCCGGAAATGCGAAGAGGCAAAGAACCCAAAGCCCGGCTGTAGCGGATCTGACTTTTTTTGATTTTGACAGAGATGAATCTGTAATAAAAAATCTCTCTGGGAAAGTCAAAGAAGAATACAAAGAACTGTTTCTAGATGTCACTGGGGCAAGCAATCTCAGAATCAGTACTAAGCTTCAACCCAGCAAGCTCATCGGATTGTGTAAAAGCATTCTGGAAATATATAAAAAAGAAGACTATAAAGAAAACTTCCCGGATATTCAGAATGTTGTCCCGATTAAAGATCCGCAGAAAATTGCCCAGCTCAATGCGGAGCTTTTGGAAGCATTTAAGAATGATTCGATCGATTTGGTTATGACAGTTCCGGAAATTGTCGACTATCAATCAAATGATTACTACAAATTTCGTGGAGCAGGCAAAAGCCGATCACTATATGAGGATGTGTATATTGCAAATTACCGAGAATACCTCTCTGACAATAATTTAACTGAAATCGACATTGATGTATTCAAGAAACACAAACTTCAAATCGTTGATGAGAATGGGCATACAAGAAAGGAAGCTTCAATATTTCGATGCTTTTTATTTGATTGCAAGGTCAAAACAGAACATTTCCACCTATGTGATAGACACTGGTACAGGATTGAAGATGACTACATTAAAGTACTACAAAATGAACTTGACCCGTTCTTTCGAGATAGCTTTCTTCCAAACTGCACTGAAAAAAAAGAACAGGACTACAATTCCAAGGTTTCAGAAGAAAACAATGAATTTATTTGCCTGGACGGAAAAAACATCTCGCCTTCAGGACAATCCCAAGTAGAGCCATGCGATCTTTTCACCACTAATGAAGAAACTGCTGTTTTTTGCCATATAAAAATTTCAACCAGATCATCAACTCTTAGTCACCTTTTTAATCAAGGCCACAATTCAATAGCACTAATAAAAACTGAGATAACTGCATTTCAAAAGCTACAAGAATTAGTACGATTAACTAATGGCAATTCTCCACTTCCTTTAGAGAATAAAAAATTCGAGGTTGTATTCGGAATTATTACAAAAAAGAACCCAGCTAATAAATCAGATAATTTGCCAATTTTTTCCCGAATTAGTCTCAGGCGAGTAATCAGATCACTAAGTGCAATGGATGTAAAGCCTACAATGATTTTTATAAAAGATGATGTAAACAGAAAAGTGGCAATCAACCAATAAAGTAGCCCATTAAGTTAAGGAGGGCAAATGGCTAGAAGAAGAAAAAAAATCGCAATAATTTATGATTTTGACGGCACACTATCTCCGGGCAATATGCAGGAGTATGACTTCTTCCCAAAACTGAATGTAAAACCAAAAGACTTCTGGGCTGCAGTTAAAAAGCGGGCTAAAGATAATAATGCTGATGAGATCCTGTCCTACATGACTCTGATGCTTGAAAGGGCAACTTCCGAAAGTGGAGTTTGCATCAAGAAAGAATCCTTTAAAACCTATGGGAAGGGAGTAAGTTTATTTTGTGGAGTTGACACTTGGTTTTCAAGGATCAACAAATATGCAAAGAAAATGAACTTGAATCCTCAGCACTTCATTCTGTCCTCAGGAATCAAAGAGATGGTTGAGGGCACAACGATTGCTGAGAATTTCGAAGAAATCTTTGCGTCCTCTTTTATTTATGATCAACATGATATTGCAATCTCGCCTGGTGTGGCAATAAATTATACGACAAAAACTCAATTCCTTTTCAGGATCAATAAAGGTGTTCTAAATGTATGGGACAATGCAAAAATTAACGAATTTGTAGAGAAAAAAGAGCGTGACATCCCTTTCGAACACATGATTTATATTGGGGATGGACTGACCGATGTGCCATGCATGAAACTTGTTAAGGAACTGGGCGGCCATTCAATCGCTGTTTATGCACCGAGGAAAAGGAATGCGAAAGAAAAGGCAATGAAATTAATGATGAACGAGAGGGTAAGTCTGGTCGCTCCCGCTGATTACAGCGAAGGCAAGTTGCTTGAACAGCAGATAAAAGCAATTATCGAAAAGATTCATGCTGATTTGGAGTTGGAACGGTTCCAAGAAGAGTCCATGAAATAATTGCCATCAATGGCTTTTTTTATTTGGAAATAAAGAATCGGAGAAAGACTGAATGAGTGAGTTTCAGGTTAATGAGAAGGGGATTTCGCAGGTGCCGGCGTTGCAGGTGCTGATCAACCTGGGGTATGAGTACTTGTCTCCCACCGACGCCCTCTGGGAGCGCCAGGACAATCCGTCAAACGTCATTCTGGAAAACATCCTGAGGAACCAACTCAAAAAGATCAACCGCATCCAGCACAAGGGCGAGGAATACCTGTTCAGTGAAGAGAATATCCAATCCGCCATTCTGCAACTCAAGAACATCCAATACGACGGCCTGCTCAAGACCAATGAAGCCGTATACGATCTCCTTACGCTGGGCACAGCCCTGGAACAGACCGCGGGCATGGATACCCGCAGTTTCACCCTGAACTACATCGACTGGGAAAATCCCGAACGGAATGTGTATCATGTTTCTCCGGAATTCAGTGTGGAACGCACCCGTTCAGTGGAAACCGCGCGCCCCGACCTGGTACTTTTCGTGAACGGTATTCCCCTGGCGGTCATCGAGTGTAAATCTCCCCAAACGGATCTCGAACAAGCGGTTTCCCAGTCCATTCGCAATCAGAAAGACGAGTACATTCCCAAGCTTTTTATTTACTCCCAATTGCTTTTGGCAACCAATAAAAACGCCGCCAAGTACGCCACCGCGGGGACGGCGGCGAAGTTCTGGGGGGTCTGGCGGGAATACAAAGCCACGGAATCCGAAGAGCGGAGAATAGAGGAAATCGTCAGTCGACCATTGAATGAAGATGATCGGCAACAACTTGTGGATTTCGTCGGTTACGGCTATCCCCGGGACGGCAAGGACCGTCTGGTCACGGAACAGGATCGCGCTCTGTATAACCTTTGCCGCCCCGAGAGATTGCTGGAACTGGTATACAAGTTCACTCTTTTTGACAACGGCCAGAAGAAACTGGCCCGCTACCAGCAGTACTTCGTGGTCAAATCCATACTGCGAAGGATACGTGAAATCGATGCTGAGGGGCGCCGCAAAGGCGGCATGGTATGGCACACCCAGGGTTCCGGAAAGTCCCTGACCATGGTGATGCTGGCACGAAACCTGGCACTGGATCAGCATGTAAAAAATCCCCGCATTGTCTTGGTGACGGACCGGGAGAACCTGGACAAGCAACTGGGCAATACCTTCCACGCCTGCGGGATGGAAAAGGAACGGGCCACCTCGGGCAGGCACCTGGCTGAGCTGGTGAATGAGAAAAAAGCGGGGATCATCACCACCCTGGTGCATAAATTCGACAAAGCGCTGAATTACAAAAGATTCCAGGATGAATCCTCCGACATATTCGTGCTAGTGGATGAAAGTCATCGAACCCAGTTCGGATCCTTTTCCGCCCGCATGCGCCAGATGTTTCCCAAAGCCTGTTACCTGGGATTCACCGGCACACCCTTAATGAAAGAAGAAAAAAACAACTTCGCTCGTTTCGGCGGCCTGGTATCCCCGCATTATCCAATCTCCCAGGCTGTGAAAGATAAAGCGGTTGTTCCCCTTCTGTACGAAGGCCGCCATGTGGAAATGGTGCAGAACAAAGCGGCCATAGACCTGTGGTTTGATCGGCATACAAACGGGCTTAGCCAAGAACAACAGGCGGACCTCAAGAAAAAATACTCCCGGGCGGAGATGCTGAACAAAGCCGACCAGGTGATCTTCATGCGGGCCTTTGATATCAGCGAACACTTCCGCGCCAACTGGCAGGGAACCGGTTTCAAAGGACAGTTGGTGGCTCCCGGAAAGGTGGCCGCTCTCAAATATAACGAATACCTGGATGAAATCGGCTACGTAAGCTCCGCGGTTCTCATCTCCCCTCCGGACCTGCGGGAAGGCTTCGACGATGTGGATGATGAGTCAAAGAATGAAGTAAATAAATTCTGGCATAAAATGATGAAACGCTACGGAACCGAAGAGTTCTACAACAGCGAGTTGATCAGCCGGTTCAAGTTCGGTGACGAACCGGAAATCATCATCGTAGTGGATAAACTCCTGACCGGATTCGACGCGCCCAGAAATGTGGTGATGTACCTGTGCCGCACCCTGAGAGAGCATACCCTGCTGCAAGCCATCGCCAGAGTCAATCGCCTGTATGAAGGCAAGGAGTTCGGATATATCGTTGATTACGCCAGTGTCCTTGGTGAATTGGATCAGGCCCTCAACATGTACAGCGCGCTGGAAGACTTTGACGAAGAAGATATAGAAGGCACCCTTACTTCGATCAACAGTGAAATCGCCAAGCTTCCCCAGAAGCACGCATTGCTGTGGGACGTTTTCAAGACCGTCCGGAATAGAGAAGATGAAGAGGAATATGAACGCCTGTTGAGCGATCAAATTATAAGAGAAGATTTTTATAAGAAACTCGCGGACTACAGCAAAGTATTGGCCATCGCATTGTCTTCCGAAGTTTTCATGATGCAAACGGATCCGGAGAAAATATCCAGATACAAAATGGACTTGAAAAGGTTCCAGGCTCTAAGGGCTTCGGTAAAACTGCGCTACGCGGAATCAATTGACTATAGAGACTATGAACCCAGAATCAAGAAGCTGTTGGACACCCATCTTCAGGCCAATGAAGTCATTCAATTGAATGAGCCGGTGGATATATTTGATGATCACTCCTTTAATTGCGTAAAGGAGAACCGGGGCGTTTACTCCCATATCAAGACGGACGCGTCCAAAGCGGACACCATCGCTCATGCCACGGCCAGAACCATCACCGACAGAATGGAAGAAGATCCGGCTTTTTATTCAAAATTTTCAAAGCTGATTCAACAGACCATTGATGATTTCAAAGCCCGGCGGATAAGCGACCTGGAGTACCTGAATAAAGTCACGGAAATCCGCGATAAAGTGGTCGGCAAGGAACATGACCATATACCGGAAAATTTGAAGGGATTGGATGAAGCGGTGGCATATTATGGCGTTCTGAAGGAAATCTTCTCGGATTGCGGCCTGGATGAGAATGAAGTGAATAACATTGCAGCTGATGCCGCGAAAAAGATATTCGATATTCTGAAGCAACGCTACAAAGTCAATTTCTGGCAGGATGAAGATGCACAGAACCAGGCCGCCAATGCCATTGATGACTATCTATTTGATGAACTGAACGCCAAAAAAAACCTGGACCTGGATCCGGAAAAAATGGACACCATTATTGAAAAGACCATGCGCATCGCACGCAACAGGAATTCCGGATGAACTGCGAATTCAAAATACTTGATTTCGGGGCAAAAAAACTTGAATACACCCTTTTTCTGCTGAACCGGAAAACCCTGGAGATCGCGGTCCACCCGGACGGTTCCCTGGTCATCAAGGCGCCCATTGGAACGGATTTGCAGGTAATTGAAAAGAGAATTCGCAAAAGAATCCGCTGGATCATTAAACAGAAGCAATACTTCAACCAGTTCGTTCCCCGCACGCCCGAAAAAAGATATGTGGGAGGAGAAACCCACCTTTACCTCGGCCGCCAATACCGCTTGAAAGTATCCGTCGCAAAGCCTGAAAGCGTCAAACTCACCCGGGGTTTTTTCCACATATCTTGCTCACCCGAAAACGAACCGGAAAAAGTAATGAAATTGCTTGAGAAATGGTACCGGAATCGAGCAGCGGTTCATTTTAACGATTGCCTGGAGCGGTCATGGCCCGCATTCGAAAAATTGGGATTTACAAAACCGGCAATCAAAATCAAAAAAATGAGAAGGCGCTGGGGAAGCCTCACCAATGGCAATACAATGACCTTGAATTCTGAATTGATCAAGGCACCCAGAGAATGCATCGATTACGTAATCATTCATGAACTCTGTCACCTGAAACACAAAAACCACGATGCTGAATTCTATCGAATGCTGGAATCCCATCTGCCCGACTGGGAAAAGGTCAAACATAGACTCGAACTCGCTCTTGTCTAAATAAACCATGGCATGGTTTGGCAATTCAGTGACGGGAGCCAGTTCTTTCATTGTCGCTTCTGAGGCGGTCAAGTAGTTCGGGTTGCGTCATCGGCGCAGGCAGCGTGGTTCATCGCCGCCTGCCCGCATACACCGTTGCGCTGGGCAACCCCCTGGCGATCGTCAAGAAGCGCTGACCCTGAGACGACCGGGAGGTTCTGTCAATAGGCGTATATTTTTACGCAGTAAATCGGCGTATATTTTTACGCATGAGTAGTAGAGAATAGATGCCGTTGTGGGAATGTGGTAAACCCGAAGGGTTTTCCAAAGAGATGTGGTAAATCT
>JAVEZD010000126.1:0-6639 GCA_034003165.1 Bacteroidales bacterium
GCATCATATTTCAGATAATTCATTATCAGAGAGTTGATGTGTGGTGAAAGGGTGTCAATAAAATTATAGTAGTAGACCAAAGGCTGGCCCTGAAGATTGTCTCCGTTGTCAAGTAAGACTATCTCACTTTCACTTTGCCTCAGTTGTCGCAGGTAAGTGGCAACAGAAGCAAGTGAGACTTCAGCATCCCTTCTTTCAATGAAATCGTATGGAAGAAATACGCCATGGAGGTCGGTAGTTTCAAGAATGGATATTTTTTCTGTGCCACTGTCAGTACACGACACAAGACAAAGAAAAAGGACAGGGATAATCCACAGTCTTCTCATAACTGTTAATTTTAAACCGTAAACTTATCAAAGATAATCCATAAGATAAGCAATAAAAATATGTTATTGATCAACTGTGGCAGGTAATAGAAATTTTTATATAAAATCAGCAAGATGGTACAAACAGGACTGGAACAGATGGCAGGAGCCCTTCCGGAGGCTATAAAGGGGAAAAGAGTCGGAATACTTTGTCATGCACCAAGCATCCTGAGCGACTTCACACATATCACCACTCATTTTTTCAACCGTAGTGACTGCCGGCTGGCAGCTGTTTTTGGTCCCCAGCACGGCATCTCCGGCCAGACTCAGGATAACATGATAGAGTGGGAAGGCACCATCCATCCTGTATTCGGAGTGCCTGTTTACAGTCTTTACGGTGAGCACAGAAAACCAACATCAGGCATGCTTGGCATGATTGATCTGATGATTGTTGACCTTCAGGATGTAGGGGCACGGCTTTACACATATGTCTGGACTCTTAAACTTTGCATGGAGGCATGTGTTGAGGCGGGTATTCCCATATGGGTTCCGGACCGACCCAATCCTATTGGAAGGATAGCTTACGACGGACCTGTGCTCAAGGAGGAGTTTTTTACTTTCGTCGGAGGTGCCTGTATTCCTATGTGTCACAGAATGACTATCGGGGAGATGGCCCTCTGGTTAAGATCGGTTTACTACCCCAAATGTGAATTGAATGTGGTATGGATGAAGGGATGGAGAAGGGATTCCCTCTTCAGTGAGACGGGTCTCCCCTGGGTACTGCCCTCCCCTAATATGCCTGCCCTTAACACCGCCATCGTATATCCTGGAATGGTACTGCTTGAAGCCCTGAACCTCTCGGAAGGACGGGGCACTACGATACCCTTCGAACTGTTCGGAGCTCCTTTTCTGAAACCGCAGAAGCTTTTAAAAGCACTTAAGGCCTCAGCCCTTAGAGGATGTATTTTAAGGGAACACGGCTTCATCCCCACCTTTAACAAGTACTCCGGAACCTATTGCGAAGGTATACAGATCCATGTAACAGATACAGCAGTATTCAGGCCTGTTGAGACTGCCCTGGAAATCATTGCCGCCGTAATGGAAACATCGGGTACTGATGAACTAAAATTTAAGAATCCACCTTATGAGTATGAAAATGAGCTTATGCCATTTGATATCCTTTCGGGAGATTCTCAGATGCGAAAGGTAATAACAGAAAGGTTGCCTCTTAAGCCTGAAAAAGAAAGATGGAAGGAAGAGACTGAGACTTTTCTCAGGGAATTCAGTCAGATAGCTGTTTACAAGGAATAAGGACTATACTAAACTCCGGGTAACATTTTATTTCTGAGAAAGGGCAATTTCAATCTTCTCTATGAGCTGATTCGGGAAAATGGGTTTGACTATATAATCATCAAATCCGCTTGAAATGATTTTCTCTCTGTCTCCCAGCAGGCTGTAAGCGGTCTGGGCAATTATTATTATGTCTTTCCTGAATTCCCTGATACTGGCGGCCGAGTTATATCCGTCAACCTGAGGCAGCTGTATGTCCATCAGTATTACATCCAGTTCCGGCTCATTTCTTGCTATATTGATTGCTTCCTGACCATCAGAGGCATTGTAAAGCAGTGCTCCTGTTTTTTCAAGGATCTTGTTAAGATACAATCTGCTGGAGACATCGTCCTCAACTATAAGGATTTTTTTGTTTTTCAGGTATTCGTTTTCCATTGACTTTTAAGTTGTTATTCAAACAAACCATCATCCCTTAACAGGACCAGGATTGATGACTGGGGGACAACAAAATATTTCTCCCTGTTGAATTCTATTTCTATAGCGCTGTTTTGCAGATATACGGCCTGATCTCCTTCACGGGCCTGTAAGGGAACATATTTTGGTTCATCCGACCCGCTCTTCCAGGGCTCATCAGCATCACTAACGGCAGGTATGGGGTAGCCCGGGCCAACTTTTACAACATAGCCTATATGTACCTTTTCATTCTCATTCACGCCTGGCGGAAGAAATAATCCGCTTTTGGTCTTCGCCTGCGGAACTTTCGGCTTTATCAGAATTCTGTCTCCAACAACAATAAGTTTCTGAAGATCTTTTTCATCCAGTAATACACTCATAACAGATCGCTAACAATGACAAAAATATCATTTTTTAAAGAATCAGGAACCGAAAGATAAATTAATTAATATTGTGTTCAGGAAACAATGCCGGTATGACTTAATAGAAAAGCATGAATCCCGATAACTATTTAACTGTTAAAAAGCATTCCCAGGGAATCTTCAGGGACAAAGGAAGCAAATTTATTGGTCTTGTCTGGCCTGTTGAATCAGTTGACTCAGTCAGGGATATTGTTGATTCAGTAAAAAAGGAATATCACGATGCACGGCATCACTGCTACGCTTATATGATAGGCTCAGATCGTCTTACATGGAGAGTCAATGACGATGGTGAACCTTCCGGGAGCGCAGGCAAACCCATTCTGGGACAGATAAATTCGGCAGGATTAACCAATGTACTTATTGTTGTGGTGCGCTATTTCGGAGGCACACTGCTTGGTGTCAGCGGACTTATACAGGCTTACAGGACAGCGGCGGCGGAAGCCATAAAAAACTCGGGAATTATTACCATGACTCTTATGGATCATTACAGAATCGGTTTCCCCTATGCTGCCATGAATGATGTTATGAAGATACTTAAAGAAGAAAATGCCGGACAGTCAGATCAGAGTTTCGGTCTTGATTGCAGCATTCAGATAAAAATCCCGCATTCTGAAGCGGAAAGAATCACCGGCAGGCTATCTGCGATCAGTGAAGTAAGCACCGTATGGCTCGGCACCCGTTAGATCAACATATACTGAAAGTTTTTAGCAACTTATCAACATTGACCCAGGCAGAGTCATTTCTTGATTAATTTTGAAAGACAGCATTTCAGTTCAAATTAACAGGTTAAGCTGATGAGACCAACATGTTTTGAATACTCAGACACGCATTTAAGTTTTGAGCATTCATGTGGGTTCCATCAGACCATTAAAATAAAAATTATATGCTGATGAAAAACAGGAGCCTGGTTTCGATTGATGATTTAACAACAGATGAGATACTCAGCATTCTTGACAAAGCAGCCGGATTTGAAAAGCAGCCTGTCAGCAATCTTCTGTCCGGAAAAGTAATAGCCACATTGTTTTTTGAACCTTCAACCCGCACAAGGTTAAGCTTTGAAAGTGCCATTAACCGTCTTGGCGGGAAAATAGTTGGCTTTACTGACTCCTCCAGCTCGAGTGTTTCCAAAGGAGAAACACTCTATGACACCATCAGGATGGTAAACAGTTACTGCGATCTGATTGTGATGAGGCATCCTGTAGAGGGAAGCGCGAGATACGCAAGTGAGATAGCCACTGTCCCGGTAATTAATGCCGGCGACGGGGCAAACCAGCATCCCACTCAGACCCTTCTCGACCTTTATTCAATCAGGAAAACCCAGGGGACCCTTGATAATCTCAATATTTTTATGGTTGGGGATCTTAAATACGGACGTACGGTTCACTCGCTCATGATGGCCATGTCGAGATGGAATACCACATTTAATTTCATCGCTCCCGATGAGCTTAAAATGCCTGATGAATTCAAACTATACCTTGACAATCTTGGTCTTAAGTATTATGAGCATTCAGACTTTACTGATATAATTTCAAGAGCCGACATCATTTATATGACAAGGGTGCAAAGGGAGCGTTTTTCTGACCCTATTGAATATGAGAAAGTTAAAAATGTTTATGTCCTCAGAAATTCCATGCTTCAAAATACAAAACCCAATATGAGGATACTTCATCCACTTCCGAGAGTTAATGAGATACATACTGATGTTGACTCAAATCCCAAGGCATATTATTTTGAACAGGCACTGAATGGTGTTTTCACCCGACAGGCTATTCTCTGTACCCTTCTGGGTATCAATTAAAATAGTTACTATCATGAAAGAACCAAAACAACTTAGTGTCAGCGCCATTGAAAATGGCACAGTAATTGACCATGTTCCGGCAAAAAACCTGTTCAAGGTAATTCAGATACTTGGCCTTGATCACATAGATAACCAGATAACCTTCGGAACAAACCTGGAAAGCAAAAAGCTGGGGAGCAAAGCTATTATAAAGATAGCCGGGAAATTTTTCGAAGATGCTGACATCAACAGGATTGCCCTTGTAGCTCCTGATGCAAAACTCAATATAATAAAGGAATATGAGGTTGTTGAAAAAAAGGAGGTACAGGTTCCTGATTTGATTGTTGGTATTGCCAAATGCATGAATCCTAAATGTATTACCAATTTTGAAAAGGTCACCACCAGATTCAGGGTTGTCTCAAAAAAGAATGTCGCCCTCAGATGCTGGTACTGTGAAAAGATAACAAATCAGGAAAACATGCAGATTATCTGATTGTCAGGTGTGAAGGCCGTATACTGGCAGGCCCTTATGTATCTTAAATAACCTTCCCGGTTTATTTATGGTTTATTTCTTTAAGCTGAGTTACCTTAACCTGTCAAGAGACTTTACCAGATCCTCATCCTTCTTTATACTTCTGTAAGCCAAAAATATAAGCACCAGGCTCAGCAGCGGCAGAAATGATCTGAAACAAAACGCGGGGCTTGCCTTCTCTCCCATTGCGCTGGAAACAAAGACTGCCATGGCAGCTAAAGCCAGCAGGATAAGGAAACATGAAATCAGGCTAAGCCTGGCCTGGAGCGGTCTGTTCCTGAAGAGGAATATAGTAATCAGTGCCAGTATTGCAGCTGATGCAACGGGGACAGTAATAAAATACCATGCCAGATCCCTGATTCCTCCCGTAGTAAATCCCGACATGCCGGCGATACCCAGGGAAGCTTCTTCTCCTGAACTGCTAATAAACAATAGATAATTGCCCGTAAGGAAAAATGCCGACAACAGAATTGCAAACAAAAGATATAATGACTGGATGCGCTGAATCATAGCATGTAATTTTTGGAGTAAAAATAGTCCGAAATATTTAAAAGCTAAATAAAAGAATCCGGTTCATTTGATAATTTTTAAACATTAACATAATTTGCAGATTATTAAAGAGTAATCAGGTCTGCATCCAGGCCACGATATGCGGGGAGTACTTAACAAGTCTTCAGTATGGGCGCGAGAGATTGTTTTCATTTGAATGCCAGGCCAGACTTGCTGAGATATCACTTAAGCCTTATAAGGAGGAATTATGAATTATCACAGGTAATTTGCACCTGTAATTTCTATCTTTGTTTTTATTTAAGCAAATGCAGAAAAATACTGAATTAATTACCAACAGCGACGGTTCGGTTTTTCACCTGAATCTGTTACCCGGGGATATTGCAGATAAAATAATTATTGCAGGCGATCCTGGAAGAGTCGATATGCTTGCCTCCCTTCTTGATGATGTAAGGGTGCGTAAGGATAACAGGGAGTTCAGGACAGTTACCGGCTCCTATGGATCAGGTGAGGTAACCATTATTTCATCAGGTATCGGCACAGATAACATAGATATACTGGTTAATGAGCTGGATGCCCTTGTAAACATAGATCTGACGACAGGTAAGGCAAAGGATGATCCGGTGGAACTCACTCTTATAAGAATTGGCACATCGGGCTCAGTAAGGCAGGATGTGCCGGTGGGATCGGTTGTCATGACTGAAACGGCGATAGGGTTCGACGGACTTATACATTTCTACGAGGGTTACGACTGGATTCTCGACACTGCCCTGTCGACTCTTCTCACTGACTTCCTGGAATGGCCTGATACTCTCTCCTATCCATATGCCGTACATGGCAACCAGGATTTGCTTACAGCCTTTTCCAACGAAAATTTCCTTACGGGGATGACAGTCTCGGCCCCCGGCTTTTATGCTCCCCAGGGGAGAAAATTAAGGCTCAACACCTTTGATGATGAGATAAATGAGAAACTTGGTAAATTTGTTTTCAGGGGACGGGCAATATGCAATTATGAGATGGAGAGTTCAGCCATCTACGGTCTCTCAAAGCTCCTTGGCCATAAGGCCATTACTCTGTGTGTTGTAATTGGGAACAGGGTTACCGGAGAATTCATGAGGGATTATAAGCCGGCCATTAAGGAACTTGCTTCAAAAGTCCTGGGAATAATCTGAATCTATCAAAGGTTCTCCCTGTACCATTTTATTGCTTCCTTGAGGCCGCTCTTTACATTAAAGGAGGGCTCATAGCCCAGCAGTCTTTTTGCTTTGTCGATCGATGCAAGAGAATGAGGAATGTCTCCGGCCCTTACCGGTCCGTAAACAGGTTCAGTCTCTGATACTTCAGGATCCGTTT
>JAVEZD010000127.1:0-2533 GCA_034003165.1 Bacteroidales bacterium
GAACCTTCCCTCATATAGCCGGCAGGACAGAACAGTCTTCTGCCAGGACCAATATCCCAGAAGCGCCCCAGGTTATTACCGTTTACCCAGACAATACCTTTGCTGAAGTTTGACATATCCAAAAAGACGTCTGCTTTTTCAGACAGGAAGAAACTTCCCCTGAAGAAAATGCCTCTCTTGCCCGGGTTACGATTCGATGATCTAAGGTTATAAATGAACTTAGGGTCCATAGGGAGGCTGAACATCTCCCAGTCGCGCAACTCTTCACCTTCGAAGCTTACCTCTCCGGTAATGCCCTTTCTCTCGAAAGCAACGGGACGACCCATCGCCTCAGTAAAAATGTCAATTATCTGATCTCCCTCCCTGCCAGCAGGAATTTCGAGTGAGGTGTTGCCTTTTCTCCTGTCAATTGTTCCCGAATAAACCCCATCTATAAAGATATTTGCATAATCATGAATTCCCTTTATAACCAGCTTCCCTCCTTTTTCAGCCTTCAGTCTTGTCCTGTAAAGAACAAATCCGGTCATCTGTCCAAGATCGCCGAAAGAAAGAGGCCGGTCCGCCTTGACGGGTTCGGGCAGATTATCCCAGAAGGAAGTAAAAATATTCATTCCAATTGATGATGTTTCCATGGAGATGGGTGGCTCGGGTACAGTAACAGGTTTCCACGTGAGGGGCAGGTATGGTGCAATGATCTTTTTCAGGGCATGATATTCTGCAGTGGCATTTCCCTGCTCATCGACAGGAGCATTGAAATCATGACTGGTCCTGACAGGCCTGTATGAGGAATCCGTAACATAGGCCCCGGCATAGTTGTCAAAGTTTGTACCTCCGTGAAAAAGTTGAATATTGAATGACTTTTTGTTTTCAAGCAGAAACCTGAGGTTTTTATGCAACAATACCGTATCGGCATTTTCTTCATCCCCGCCCCATACTGTTGCGCTTCCTGTCACCAGGGAACTGCAGAAAACCGGAAGACCTGGATTTATCTCCTGAGCCTCCTCAAGATCTTCCTGTCCTTCCGGATTTGAAAGTCCTGTAATACAACCCTTAAGAGTACCCCTGAGAAGGACTTCTCTTTCGGGCAGATCATTAGTAAAGAATGGCAGGGTTACACCGTTTGACACCCACATATCCCTTATTTTCTCCAGGTACACGGGATCATCTCCCCGCGAGCCGAAGTGATCATCAAGCTGGAGCATCAGCAGGGGGCCGCCGTTGATTACCATGAAAGGCTTTAGAATCACTGAAAGTTGTTTTATATATCTCTCAGCAGCCATCATAAAAGCTTCATCGCCGGGAACCCTTTCCGGGTCTTCGGAGATATATGCCGGGATACCACCGGCATTCCAGTCATCCGAAACAAAGGGACCAGGTTTAAGCAGAAGCCACATTCCTTCTTCTTTTACCATCTGAAAAAATGACACAAGGTTACGGTTGTCTTCGAGAAAATCAAAGACACCCTCCTCCGTTTCGTGAAAATTCCAGAACACTGCAGCAGTAATGGTATTGCAACCCATAGCCCTGGCCATTTGAATCCGGTGACGCCAGTATTCTGCAGGAATCCTGGCAGGATGAAGTTCAGCGCTTATTATCTGGTATGGCGCCCCGTCAATAAAGAATTCAGAGGGTCCAGGGAAAAAAGTATGCGTGACTTTCTGCCTTTGTCCTGCAGCGAAAGGCAAAATCAATAATACTGCAAGTGTAATAAGTAGCAAACGTTTGAACATATCTCAGATTATTGTCTATTTTACAAGTATAATACGAATTCTTGAGTTATAACCCTCTGCAGCAACATTCATTATATACATGCCTGCGGCAAGACCTTTTTCATTCAGATCAAACATACCCGGATTTCCAATGATTGTTTCATACACAGGTTTCCCTGAGAGATTGAACAGTGTAATCCTTACCTGATTTATTTCCCTGTCGGATATAAGTCTCAGTGTAACCGGTCCGGTCGACGGGTTTGGGTACACAGACAGCGTTCCATCTGGTTTTTCCGGAGGTTCCGGACCTCCGGCTGCATTATTATCAGCAAATGGAGTACCTCCCATCTTCCATGAGGTTGTCCAGTATTCTTCATCACCCGGGTTTCCTGTCGGATTGGCTTCGGCAGAAGAAAGGCTGTACCCGTCTCCGTCAGCCTCCTCAGGCCAGGGATAATCATCACTGAAGTAGAAATTCATCAGTGCTTCACCCTGCGGATCCGAAAGAAGTATTTGTTCCCCGGCATTTGAAAGGTTTCCACTGTAGTTTCCTGAAGCTACAAGTCCATATTCATCATAAAAATATGATGGCTTTGAAGCAATTACATAGAACTGTGAAGGCGCCAGAAGTAAACCTGCAGGAAATTCGTGAAAGACTGCTGAGTCAAGTACCAGGCCCGACAGATTAATGGCTGCCCTGCCCGTGTTCTTTAGCTCTATAAATTCAAGATCTCTTCCGTCGGTGGTATCGTTTCCGGAAATTATATCAGGCGGGTGATAGTGTATTTCGGTTATCTTCAGATTAGAATAATCCTCTTCCTGCC
>JAVEZD010000127.1:2633-6618 GCA_034003165.1 Bacteroidales bacterium
ATAAGGTTGTCTATGTCAACCATTATCTCGCCTCCCTTAACAGGCTTCCCGTTTTCATCCTTTCCCTCGAGCCTGTAATAATCAGCATTCGAAGCAAAACCGGTGGCGCACATATCCCAGAGTCTTCTCCATGATTCGGTGTTGCCGTCAGTTGCCTCTATGGCATATTCATAGTCTTCAGTATTAACCTTTATAACATCATAATCCTCATCATCACCTCCAAAATAGGTAGCTGCGAATTTTGCTTCAGACCGTTCCTGGGTCTGGTACAGGCCCCAGTACATCCCGTTAATATAAAGGTGATAGTAACGGCTGCGGGTATAGGGACGTCCCATATCTCTCTGGGTATCCCTCGAGAAGATCTCCCTAACCATTGAGTTAAGAGATGAGCCCGTACTCCAGGCGTAGTTCTGTTCACTTCTCAGGTCAATCTTGTCAAATACTGAAGCTCCTTCATCTCCGAATAAAGGGAAACGCAGTTTATCTGTTCCGTACTTCTCCCTGAAGAAAAGACGGAATGAGTGTTTGGGAAAATCTCCGTGGCGGCTCCATCCTCCCCTGATCCTCAGTCCGGCATTTACGCTGAAACCGGGCGAGCCATCGGGATTAATCAGTTCAACCGAGCATTCTTTCTCCCATGATGTACCATGTCCGTCGGCATTTACATAAATACCTGTCAGAGGGTCAAAAAGATTATCAGGGCCGGTAGTTATTGAGATTGATGGCAGATCAAGCAGTGCATCATCTATAAGAGAAGAATATACGGGATTTTCAACTACATCCCTGTCCATATCCAGATCAATAAGCTGGTCATTAACGGTTGAAACAGGCCAGTCTCCACCAGGCCATGCCTGGCTCTTTATCTTTTCCATAAAGAGGTAAGTTCCTGAAGATGGCTTTGAGGGCCTGTATCCTTCTTCTGCCTGTGAAGCCCTTATAACAACACCCGGGGTGAGAGCCCGTCCCTGAACCGATGCAGGGTCAACCCTCACAACCAGAGGGGAGTTGCCTGAGATGACATTTTCAGATGTCTGGGGATTGCTTCCGTCAAGGGTATACACTATCCTGCGCGAAGGATCGGGAGATGTAAGCACCACATCAAAGGGATCAGTGTAATATCCTGATGGCACAGAAAAATGAATCCCAATAGAATCTGCTATCTCCGGGAGATGTTCTTCAGCAAAAACCGAGATATCGAAATAGAAATCTGAGCTTGATGAACTTACATTAAATGCCTGGACGGCAATAACATTTTCACCTTCATTAAGCTCAAGAGAACCCATGTAAACGACAAAATCCTCTCCCTCACCCGATTCATGGTTGAGAGGGGCCACTGAATTGTAGGCGGGACTTGCAGGGGCATTTGAACGGAGGGCTTCGCTGCCGTTAACCCATACAATGAAACCATCGTCGTAATCCACAGTAAACACAACATCGATAAGCCTGTCGGGTGAAGAGCAATAGAAGGAAGACCTGAGGTATACTGTCGTGTAGTTATTCGGCATGTCGGTAAGCTCAACTCCATAAGCTCCGTCGCCATACCTGAAAGGGGCACTTCCATGTTGCCAGGCCGAATCGTCAAAGGCCGGATCTTTCCATTCAGATGGAAGACCTGCCGCATCCTTTCCTTTCAGATAAGTGTATTCAGAGTGAAAAGGGAAGTTTATCTGTGACCTGGCAGACAGAGTTGAGACCATCAACAGAGAAAAACAGAAAAATGCAGAATAAAAAAATTTAATAACCCTCACTATCATGTAATTAAAAAATGTCCTCCTATACTTAGGGCTGTCAGACAGAAATACGGATATCATCTGCCAGGCCGGTCAAAAGCCGGGAGTCAGATGGCCTGGAAACTGTGAAGCTTCCTGTAATATCCTTCCTCCCTGGCAATAAGCTCCTGATGGGTTCCCGTCTCAACAATCCTCCCTTCATCGAGCACCACTATAATATCAGCATGCTGAATTGTGGAAAGCCTGTGCGCTATAACCACCGAGGTCCTGTTCTTCATAAGCTTTATTATGGCATCCTGTACAAGTCTTTCAGATTCGGTATCAAGTGCTGAAGTCGCTTCATCGAGAATGAGCACTGGAGGATTGGCCAGGATAGCCCTGGCAATGCTTATCCTCTGTTTCTGGCCTCCGCTGAGCTTATTCCCCGACTCTCCGACCATATGTTCATATTTATCATCATTTTCAACAATGAAATCATGAGCGTTGGCTATCCTTGCGGCATTCTCAACGCTTTCCATATCAGCTTCAGCTGTACTGAAGGCAATGTTATCCCTGAATGTTGTATTAAAAAGAATTGGTTGCTGACTTACGATTCCCATAAGGTTTCTGAGGTCTTTCAGTCTTATATCCCTTATATCTGTTCCGTCGATCAGAACCGATCCCTTGTCGGGATCAAAAAAACGGGGCAGAAGATCGGCGAGGGTTGACTTGCCAGCACCCGACTTCCCTACAATGGCAACTGTCTGTCCCTTTTTAATAACCAGATTTATATCGCGCAAAACCGGTTCATTATTATATGCATACCATACACCCCTGAATTCTATTGACTCCCTGAAGGAGGTCAGAGGTAAGGCGTCGGGCCTGTCAGTCAGTTTCTCATCAGCATCCAGAAGCTGTTCTATCCTGTCAATAGAAGCCATGCCCTTCTGAATATTGAACCATGCCGTCGTTATGTTCTTTGCCGGAGGAATAATCTGTGAGAAAATAACCAGATAGGCGATAAGCCTGTCAGGAGTCAGGTTACCCGTTCCCTTAAGGGCAAGAGAAGCACCAAAATACATTACAATCATAAGTACTATGGTTGACAGGAACTCACTAAGGGGGGATGCCAGATATGCTTTGCGTATGACACGTTTGAAAATTTTGGAGTACTTGTCATTGGTAACAGCAAACTGCCTGTCCATCTTTTCTTCGGCATTGAATCCCTTTACTATTCTCAGACCCGACAGAGTCTCCTCCACAACTGAAAGAAGTCTTCCAAGATGCTGTTGCCCGATAAGAGTCGAGGATCTGAGGGTACGGCTTACCCTTCCTATCATCCAGCCGCTGAGGGGAAGAAGAAGAAGGGCAAAGAGAGTAAGCTGAACACTTGTAACAAAAAGATATATGACAAAGGTGAGTATGTACAATGGATCCCTGAATAACATCGTAAGTGAAGCCACTATTGATATCTCAATCTCCTGGACATCATTGGAGATCCGTGTCATAACATCTCCCTTTCTTGTATCCGAGAAATAGGAAAGGGGCAGACGAAGTACCTTGCGGTATAGTGAATTTCTCAGATCCCTGACTGTACAGGCTCTGATATATGCCATACTGTTGTTGGCAAGAAAGACAAAACCGTTTTTGAACAGGCTTGCAGTAATAACAACGATTATTACAAGTACCAGGGCCCCCGTTTCGCCATACTGGCCAATCATGGAACCTATATAGTAGTTACCGAAAGAACGGAGATATTCCAGACTAAACTCAAACTCACCCGGGTGAGGAACCTGCTCAAACTTACTGAAAAGTATATTAAGGAAAGGTATTACAAGCGTATAAGATATTAGTGCAAAGAGTGCACTCAGAACATTGAAAATCACATTTTTTATAGCCGGTAACCTGTATGGACCGAGATATCTGAGCAGCAATCTTGCCTTATTCATCTTTTGAAGTAATCGTTAGAAACCTGTGTAGTTGAAAGGAGTGATTGCTTTCAATTCCTCTTTTACGCTACCGGCAATATCAAGATTCTCAATAAAGCTTATTATTGAAGTCCTGGTTATCTTCTGGTTTGTACGGGTAAGTTCAAGCAGGGCCTCGTAGGGTTTGTGAAATCCTTCCCTCCTAAGAATAGTCTGTATGGCTTCGGCCACCACCGCCCAGTTTCCGTCAAGATCCTCCATTATTTTCTCTTCATTGACAATCAACTTATTCAGTCCTTTAAGAAGGGAGTTGAATGCAATTAAAGTATGCCCGACGGGAACCCCTGT
>JAVEZD010000128.1:0-6569 GCA_034003165.1 Bacteroidales bacterium
AGATCCTGGCCGGCCCCTTCGGCTACCACAACTACTGCATGATGGCGATCCTCAAGCCTTTTCTTAAGGACATTAAGAAAGCCCCTGGGTCCATGAAGGTCAAAGGAAATTTCAGGGATAAGCACAAAGTTGACTTCCTGTATTGCAAGTGCCGCACTTGCTGCAATAAAACCGGAATCACGTCCCATAAGTTTTACAAGTGCGATACCGTTGTTAGCTCCGGATGCTTCGTTGTGGGCGTTCCTGATTATATCGTTTGCAATGGAAAAAGATGTTTCGAACCCGAAAGACTTTTGAATCAGGTCTATATCATTGTCAATAGTCTTCGGTATTCCTGCAACGGATATCCTGAGATTTCGTTTCTCTATCTCCTCATGTATAGCATGTGCACCCCTGAGGGTACCGTCGCCTCCAATGCAGAAGAGAACGTTTATGTTAAGTATCTCGAGTGTATCTACCATCTGGCCCACATCCTGGTTTCCCCTCGATGAACCCAGAAAAGTGCCGCCCGAAAGATGAATATCGCTGACCATTGAAGCTGTAAGATCGATAACAGGGTGGTTATACTTGGGAATCAACCCTTCATAACCGTATTTTATGCCAAGAATACGGCTGATTCCGTAACGATAGTACAGTTGGTTAACAAGACTCCTTATAACGTTGTTAAGGCCCGGACACAATCCTCCGCATGTTATTATTGCAACCTTGGTTTTTGCAGGTTCAAAAAAGATTGTACCGCGTGGACCGGCTTTTTCAAAAGATACCGGCATCTCTCCCGTCTCCCGGCACCTGTTAAAATTATCAAAGGAGACATCATATATTATTCGTTCATTATCGCCTACAAACCTTGATAATGAGCTGTCGCAGCAAGCCGCTTTTTTTAGCGGAGAGTCAACACTTCCTTTGCCAAGGGACTTAACGAGAAAATCTTCAAATCTCATGATATTGTTATAATTACAAAATAAAACCCTGCAGAAATAGTTAAAATTTTCTGCAGGGCAAATTTAGTATTTTTTTAAATGTCATGAACCAATAATTCCAGGCTGTATCAGGCAGGAATCAGAATCAGGCTATAATATTATTAA
This sequence comes from Bacteroidales bacterium, assembly GCA_034003165.1. GTDB lineage: Bacteria > Bacteroidota > Bacteroidia > Bacteroidales > VadinHA17 > LD21. Next base: position 1,086 of record JAVEZD010000128.1, read on the forward strand.
CATCCATATTATCACCATATTAAATAAAGTCATTTGAATTTCCTGGGCGCTGAGGGCCAGGAGGTCAGTTAGAATCCATTATCTGTTTAATTCTCCCGACAAGTCCATTTTCAAGTTTTACTTTTATCCCGTGCGGGTGTACAGGTGCAGTTGTAAGTATTTCCTGAACCTTCCCACCCGTAAGCCGGCCTGTACGCTTGTCCTGGATCAGCTCCACCATCACATCAATCCCGGGCCTGACATCTGATCTTCGTTTACCTTCCATATATAGTTTACTGTTATTATAAATAATGATAAAAAATATATCTGACTGTTAAGGATCTTTCCTTAAAGGTTACAATTATATAAAAAAATCAAACAGAATGATTAAAAATTAAATTTCTTTTTAATGATATTCAGCAGGATCTTACCATACTCCCTTAACAGTGGTTTTTATCCTGTATAAGCCTTTACTTGCTGTAATATAGAGGGTTTTTCTGTCTTTATCCCCAAAGCATACATTGGCGGTCCAGCCTTCCGGTACAGGTATAGTGCCTGATTGTTTTCCGTCTTTATCGAAGACTGTAACTCCGTTTCTGGTGGTTAAGTAAAGGTTGCCTTTTTTATCTATAGTCATGCCGTCGCTCCCCAAATCACAGAAAAGGGTCTTGCCGGTTAGTTCGCCATCGGGACCTATAGTGTATTTGTATGTTTTGCGTCCGCCCATATCAGCAATATAAAGGGTCTTCCCATCGGCTGTACCAACGAGGCCATTGGGTTGTACCATATCTTCAACAACTCTCTTAAGGACCTTCCTGTCGGCTGAAAGATAGTAGACGCATTGTTTATCCTGAGGCATAGCGGTATGGCTCCACCAGGCCCTTTTAAAATAAGGATCGGAGAAATAAAGGCTTCCGTCGGGGGCTACCCAGACATCATTAGGCCCGTTAAGCATTTCATTGTTGAATTTCCCCAGTACCACTTCAACTTTTTTATCAGGACTTATTTTCCAAAGCTCTGTTTTTTCATCTGCACATACCCACAGGTCTCCTTTTTTATCGAAGAACATGCCGTTTGCCCTCCCTGATGGTTGCATAAAGGTAAGGAGTTCATCTCCGGTGGTCCAGATCATTATCCTGTTATTTGGCTGATCAGTGAAATATACATTACCCATAGCGTCAGCAGCCGGTCCTTCGGTAAAGGAAAACTCACCCGACAGTTTTTCAACAGTTGCGCCGGGTTTTATGATATCAGGCATATTTATCTCCTGGGAGATAAGGTTAGAAACGAAAAAAACAGAAAAAAGAAATAACAGGCCAACATGTTTCATAGCAAATTGATTTGAAGAGTAATACATCAGTTAAAATGGAAAGCAGGATCAGGATATTTTTCTCATCCTTCCGGCGTAATCATCTATTTGTTCGGGCAGTTCGAAGCCGACAATGACAACATCGACTGTTCCAAGCCCGAGTACGAATTTAAGTGAATTGTCTATCATTTCGGGATTATTTTTAAATTTCCCGTTACCTATAAGTTTCATCCCTATGACACCCTTACCGTTTTTATGCATTTTTTCAATTACGGGAACGATAAACGCCGGATCACTTTTATCCATCGATTCTCCGTAAGCGTTAATTCTTGTATGGATCACATCAACCCAGGGATGCGCCGCTGCAACTTCAAGTGCCTCAAAAGAATGAACAGAAACTCCATGAGCCTTGATTATGCCTTTTGCTTTAAGATTTTCGAGTCCGTCCATAAAACGTTTTTGTGAATCGGGCCAGTCGGGAGCCGTCATAAGGTGCATCTGGACAAGATCAATGTAATCGGTATTGAGTTCTTTCCTGAAACGGTCAATAACCACATCAGCATCAGGTCTTTCCGGTTCAGGAAGAGATCCGGGAAGCACCCACATTTTGGTACAGATGGTATAGCTCTCTCTGGGAAGTCCTTTCAGCGCAGCTGCAGTATGTGGATGTGTACCGTAGTTATCGGCGCAGTCAAAGAAACGTATGCCCTTGTCGTAAGCCTGGCGGATAAGCTTTTCAGCAACACCAGCCCTTGTAATGTTTGATGACCGGTTATAACCACTGAACCCTGTCCCCATCCCCAGAAGAGTGGTTTTGATCCCTGTCTTCCCCAATTCGACAATCCTATAGGGATCAACGGGATGTTGTGTGGTGCATGATGTCATTGAATGGGCCATGTTTCCAAACATAACAGTCCCTGCTCCGGCACTTACTGTCGCTACGAATTGCCTTCGGGTAAAACTCTTCTTTCCCATTGCTTTGAGATTTAAGTTTATAACTGAAACAATAACTCAAACAAAATAAACAAATTTATTGGTACTTTTTTAAAATGTGATATTTATTGAATCACAAGTTTATTGAGTATCTCTGCAGGTGGTGCTACCGGCCTGCCTTTCCGTGTTGCCACACCTGTAACCCTGGCCTGCACAATAAGGCGCCTGTCTTCAAGTCTTAATATATCCTGTTCAAATACAAGCCTTACATTACCCTCCCGTCTTATGTTTACATATACAATAAACCTGTCACGGCTCCTCAGGGGATATCTGTAATCAATCTCTACCCGGGTAACAATCAGGTCAAGCCCTTGTTCATGCAGTTCCATGAATGAAACACCTTTAGAGACAAGAAACTCATGCCTGGCATGCTCAAGATAATGCTGGTAGTTTGCATTGTTAACCACGCCCTGAACGTCGCATTCATAATCGCGCACAATAAACTCAAGTCCGTAGACGTATTTGTTTTCTTCCATTATAGATTCATTTCTTTTTACTCTGCCGATATTTTTCCTGAAGCCGATGCTTATCAGTCTTCATATACCAGCCAGGGAGCCCTGTAGTCCTGCGGACGCTCCTTTACCACCGGAGTATCAGGAACAAATTCAATATCAATCTCTTCAGTACGCCCTCCTTCGAGCCTGTAAAGGAGCGACTGATAGGGTTTAAAATTAAGGTTTATTTCGTATGTATGTCCTTCATGGCTAATCTTTACAGGGACACTGTAGCTTTGGTTGCTGAGAGACTGGCCGTACTCAACAGGGAACACAAGGTTGCTGCTGTTTCTGTTTGGGAAGAAAACATACAGTGTTTCCCCGACGGTTCTGCACCAGTGGGCAGGAATGGTGTTGCCTGTTATAAACGGTGAAAGCCACGACTCCACAGAGCGGATATCCGGTATGGCTTCAGCACTTAATTGTTTGACAAGTAAGCTGTAGTCATCATGCTTTATAAATCCCGGTTCCTCAGGTATTTGCCTCAGAATGACGGGGAGACCCTTGTCAGCAAGTTCAGAAACCCGTTTAACAACTTTATAATCAAGATATTTTGAATCAATATATAAAGCTTTGAATCTGGCCTGACCAACAACAAGTTCATTACCCGACATTTCGGCTTTCTGAAGGAATTCACCGTTTATCCATACCGGATTGTATGAAGCAAGTTCTTCAGGAAAACCGGTATAGCGCATTTCATAATGCCCCCAGGCCCAGATAAACTGTTTTTCAACAGGCATCCTGCCTGCCTTCCAGGCATCTTCAACAGGCAGATAAACAGCAATATCTGAAAGTGTCTGGCCTTTCTTCATATATTCAGAAACGGTTGAGAGGTAGCTGTTGAATGATCTTAGTTGTTTTGACAGCGACCCTGAGGGTCCAACATGTACGCTGGCATAGAAGGATACTGTATCCAGCCCTGCCGGATTATGTGGTTTTCCGTGCCAGACTATTTGGTTGACACCGTTGGCGAAGAGGGCATCGGCAACAAGCTTAAGGTCGGCAACCTGTTCCTCTCTCAGGTAGTCACCAGGCCATCCGTAGAGGCAGGTAAATGTTTCGGCGCTTACGTGTTTTTTCCCTGAAAGCAGTGCTGCTGAGGCTGGAATAGTGCTGAATCGGGGTTCAAAGAGCATCGCCTCACTTTCCGGAATATCAACAGCAGCATATCCCGAGATGAGATCACAGGGAGCTCCTGATACCTGTGCCCGTGAAAAAGCACCTCTTTCACCTGACACACGGTCGAAATCCCTGTAGAAGCCAATAACTTTTTCTGAAACAAGAGACATATAATCATACAGATGATCGCTGTTTTCCTGGTCATACACGGAATCCATAAAAGGAACTATGTCGTAACCGTATCGTTCAAGGAACTCTTTCTCCAGACCCTCGGTCCATAACATCTCAGTTTCAACTTCCCAGCTGTCGATAAAGAAAGAACGAGGTATCTTAGTCAGTGGGTGTGGAAACGAGTCGAGAAGTCTTTGAAAATAAGGGAGATAATTTGAAGGATTAAGATGATCGATAACATATCCGGGTTTCGGGTGCTCCCACGACCTTGTTATCACCTGTCTCCAGTTTTCATCGCCAAAACGCCTGGTGGCCTGTTCGAAGGGAACATATGAATCGCCGAATGGCCATAGCGTCCCAAGGGTCATGTCACAGCCCAGACCTATGCTGTCAGCGTATCCGGCAGTGTAGGCGACAATATCGCTCCATTCAGAACTGAGCCATTCCTGCCTGGGTGTATAGCTTGTATCTTCGGGATTGAACCTGTTCAGAGGATAGACCCATGCCAGTTCAACACCACCGAAGCCGTTTTCTTTAAGCCAGTCGAGGTTGTACCTTACATCCTCCTTCTTTATTGTCGAGGCAAACCACCAGTACCTGGCATAGGGTTGTGATGTGAAGGAGAAGGGGTCAGCAGGAGGGCTGGCAGGGCCGGAGCTCTTTTCAGAGTAAGTGCATCCTGTAATTAAAATCAGGATGATGACAGCTGTAGCGTATATGGTTTTCATTGGAAGCAGAATATTTAAAATAGAAAAGATATAAAATGGTCCTTTACGGGAGTGATGCTCCACGTGATAACAAAAGAAAGTAATCAGCAGTCATAACAGGCTCTGCTGAACCGTAAGTTAAGGAACAAGTCTTTGTTATTTTGGAAAAGACCTGAAGAATTTCCTTAGCCTCATGTGGAATTTATGAATACTATGGGGCTTGTAGTGCATGAGAATACACTCCTTTGTTATCAGGTTTATTCCCGGATCGCCCGCTTCCTTTATGGCTTCCGCAGTATCACACGACTGCTGGATCCAGATCTGGCGGATACCCCTCTCCTTTGCCTCCCTTACTACAGAGGCTGTCTGGTCCTTTTTTGTCATGATGATTACCCCCCCTATATTGCCGGGCAGGGATGCAATGTCTTTAAACACTTTTGCACCGTGAATTTCGCTTGCATAAGGATTGACGGGCAGGATATTCATGCCCTTTTCCTTTAGTTCCCTGAAGGCGGTGAACCCGAATTTCCGGGGATCACGTGATACACCTATCATTGCGAGAGGTTCTGAACTCAGGAATTCTTCGATTTTTCTTAAGGTTACCATACGGGTTAAGATTGGATTTGAATGAGGAGATTATAAAGCAATATAAATACAAGCTAAGTATAAACACTTAAAATTACTATAAAAAATTCAACACTGATATATTTTT
>JAVEZD010000129.1:0-6567 GCA_034003165.1 Bacteroidales bacterium
ATCATACCATTAAAATCAATTATTATATGATGAAAAGGAGCAATTTTTTAAAGACAATGGCGGCTACGGTTCCGGCAGCTGCAGTAGTGCCTGGTCTTAGCCATTTTGCTGAGGCAGAAGCGGGACAGGTAAGGATAACCGATGTGAAATGTATGAGGGTTCAGATGGGAGGCAGGGGGCATGTACTGCCTCTTGTAAGGATAGATACTGATGCCGGGGTATACGGGATCGGCGAATGTCACCATGATGTCACCGGACTGGGAGCCAAGGATGTGGTTGAGAATGCTTTTAAGCAGTTGCTTGTAAAACAGGATCCTTTTGACATAGCCAGGCTGACAGAACAGATGAAGTTCCGGGTATCATATCTTGGAGGTAACGGAGGAATAGGTATGCACGCAGTTACAGGGTGTGAGGTTGCCCTGTGGGACCTCGTCGGAAAGCTTCTGGGGATGCCTTTGCGCAAGATACTTGGAGGTGGATGTTATACTGACAAGGTAAGGGCTTACCTTACAAGTCAGCCCAGGAACATGCTCGATCCGGCGGTATGCAGGGAGTGGATGGACTATGTGAATAACTCGGTCCAGAAATGGACAGCTGCCAAGCCTTTCAGGATTTCAAGGCGGCCGGGTGGTGAGGCTCTTAACCGTCGTCTTTCACATACGGAATTAAAGAATAACATAAAGGGATTTTCCAACCTGAGGGAGGCTGCAGGTGATGATTTTGAGATAATAGTACACTGCCACTGGGAATTCGCTTTCTGGGATGCCATAAGCTTTGCAAAAGCTCTGGAGCCTATAAGGCCATGGTGGATCGAGGATCCTATGCCAATAGAATATGTCGATACCTGGGCTAAACTGACGGCAGCTTCGCCGATTCCAATACTGTGTGGTGAGAACCTTTATACCCTGCACGATTTTCTGCCCTTTATAACAAAACAGGCCGTTCATATGGTCGAAATTGATATATCGATGGCCGGTGGCCTGCTCGAAGCTAAGAAAATTGCCGATCTGGCAAATGCCTACTACATGCCTGTTGCAACTCATAATGTAATGGGACCTGTGGCCACTATTGCCTCGGCCAACTGCGCGGCTACGATGTACGACTTTATCGGACACGAGAGTTACGACTACAAGACCACCTCACGTGATGGTCATGGAGGCTGGGAGACCCTTGTGGACTATGACAGGGAGATAATTCAGGATGGGTATATACAGCTTTCGGACAAACCGGGGCTGGGACTTGATCTTAACAAGGAGGTGGCTGTAGCTAACCTGGTTGAAGGTGAGAAATGGTGGGGATAGTGACCGTGTTGAGGTATGTGGTTCAGGGAGAAAGTCGCGGAGGCTTTTTAACCGGACCAGCTCAAATGAGTAAATGGTTTCTTTCTTATTAAATAAATTTAATACATTTTGAAATGGTACGAGTTTTTAAATTCATGTTGCTGATTGCCATGTCAATCAGTGGAGTCTGCCAGGCCCAGACAGGCCAGCCTATGGTTAGTTCCAAAGCTGCCGGTACGGCTCATCCCTCACCCTACAACCTTTACGGAGCCCAGTTTCCCCGTATTGAACCCGATTCGCGGGTTACCTTCCAGTTCAGAGCCCCGGATGCTCTGAAGGTACAGGTTGCCATAGCCAACGTTCCCTATGATATGGTAAAGGGTGCCGATGGTGTCTGGACTTACACCAGTGAACCCCAGGATCTGGGTTATCACAATTATTGGATGATAGTTGACGGCGCTGTTGTCCTCGATCCTGCCACCGATGGTTTTATCGGCTACAGCCATCTGTGCAATGCCTTTGAGATACCTGATCCCGAAGGAGGCTTTTATGACCTGAAAGATGTACCTCACGGGAATGTCATTATCAGGAATTATTTCTCAAAAACCACCAACTCGTGGCGTATGATTTATATCTATACCCCTCCTGACTATGAGAAAAACACCTCGGCCCGTTATCCTGTGCTTTATCTTCAGCATGGCGGCGGTGAGGATCAGAGAGTATGGATTGAGATGGGACGAACCAACCTGATTCTCGACAATCTCCTTGCTGAAGGAAAATGCAAACCCTTTATTGTGGTTATGGAAACCAGTGCCGCATACAAACCGGGAGAAGCTCCTCCCATGGCACGTCCTGCAGCAGCTCCTGCCGCAGCTCCCGCAGCAGCCCCCCCAAGACCACAGGCCGCACCGGGCGTACAGGCAGCACCTGCTCCCCAGAGGAGAGGCTTTTCATTTGATACCTATGCCGAGGTTATGATAAACGATATGATTCCTTTTATTGACAGTAACTTCAGGACACTTGCCGATCAGCCTAGCCGTGCCATGTCGGGACTCTCAATGGGAGCAATGTGTACCAAGGCGGTAACACTGGCTCATCTCGATACCTTCGGATACATAGGGCTCTTCAGTGGAGGTACTATAAGTCCGGCCGAGATAACTGACAAGTCAAAGGTTAAACTTGTGTTTATGAGTTACGGAAGCAAGGAACGTGGTTCCGAAAGCGTAAAGGCAGCAGCTGATGCCCTTAACGAGGCAGGAATAAAGGGTGCATCCTATGTTTCACCCCTTACAGCACATGAATTCCAGTCGTGGAGAAGATCTATTTACCAGTTTGCGCAACTGTTATTTAAATAATTGTTGTAATTGTTAATCCTGCCCGCCTGCCACGATCCACCTATGGTTCGTGGCAGGCAGTGGCAGATTATTTATTGACTTATTATGATAAAGAGATTTTATGCTTTTTTATTTCTTCTCCTGGCAGGAGCAGGAATGCTTAGTGCCCAGGATGCCATTGAAGGAATTCCTGCGCCGACCAACATAGCCGGCGGCAGTTATCCGAGGATACTGCCCGACGGAAAAGCAGTTTTCCGTGTCAATGCACCCCAGGCAGATAAGATACAGATCGACCTGGGTAAATTATATGACGGGCAGAAAGATGACAAAGGAATATGGATGGTAACGACTGATCCTCTTGAACCAGGGTTTCACTACTATTCTCTTGTAATCGATGGTGTGAGAGTCTCAGACCCCGCCAGTGAAACTTTTTACGGTACCGGGAGGATGTCGAGTGCTATTGACGTTCCTGAACCGGGAGTAGATTTCTACACTATAAAAGATGTACCCCACGGAGATATCAGGCATAAGAATTATTTCTCAAAGATTACCGGTACATGGAGGAGTGTTTATATCTATACACCTCCCGGATATGATAACTCAGGCAGTGAGCAATACCCTGTCCTCTATATTCAGCATGGCGGTGGAGAGGATGAGCGGGGCTGGGCCATACAGGGTAAGACTGATATCATCCTCGACAACCTTATTGCTGAAGGAAAGGCAGTACCGATGCTTGTTGTAATTCCCAATGGCAATGTATCAAGACCCGGAATGACTGCCGGAGGCTATAATGATGAAGCCATGGCAGTATTCGGAGAAGAACTTATTGGAAATATAATACCCTTTATAGAAAAGAACTACAGGGTAAAGCCCGGCTCTGAAAACAGGGCAGTTTCAGGCTTGTCAATGGGCGGAGGCCAGGCATTCTATACCGGTTTGCGGAATACTGACGTCTTTGCCAATGTGGGCGTATTCAGCACCGGCCTTTTCGGAGGCATAGGACGCCCGGGTGCCGGCGATAGTGCATTTGACCCTGAGTCGGTTATTCCTGGTATACTTACCAATTCTGAGTCTTTTAATAAGAAACTCGACGTATTCTATATTTCAGTAGGGGAGCAGGATCCCAGGATTGAAGCAACAAAGAAGCTTGTTGCTACTTTCAGGGATAAAGGATTGGAAGTAGGGTTTTCTTCATTTCCGGGAGGTCATGAGTGGCAGGTATGGAGGAAATCTCTTCACGATTTTGCACAAAGGATTTTTAAATAGAGAATTGTTGCTTAACAGAGGGTTTGTCACAGACGCTGTTGTCGGTGACATGATGGCTGGTTAGGTGTAATGGCTGCTATTAACATTATATAATCATTCAATCCATGACTATTAAAGTGATTACAAGAGTGCTGATTACAGTGATATTTTCACTCATACCTCTTATAGTATTACCCCAGAAAATAAATGTAGTATCGCCCAACGGGAAAACAGAAGTTGAGCTGTTGAGCGGACAGGATGCAGGCGGCGCCGGATGGTCTTTGAAGCTAAACTATATAAACGATGGTCAGACAATTGAGGCCATACCGCGAATTGCCCTGGGATTGTCACGGAGCGACCAGGATTTTCTGAAGGATCTTAAGCTCGTTAAAGCCGGGAAAGTGGTGGCTGTTGAGGAGCAATATACTGCCATTCATGGTAAAAGATCGCTATGCAGCAATTCAGCCAGTGAAAGGGTATTCTATTTTGAGAATCCGGACAAGGCAAAGATGAATGTGATAGTCAGGGCGTATAATGATGGCATGGCTTTCCGCTATGAGTTTCCCGACAGGGAAGGTTCTTATATTGTCCTGGATGAATTCACCTCATATTCCATTCCCCCGGCTGCAAAAAGATGGCTGGAAAAATGGAACGCTGCCAACGAGGGCCTTTACAGCACCATGAATGATGATAATGTACAGCAGAGCTGGTGTTACCCTGCCCTTTTCAATGCAGCTGACGATGCCTGCTGGTACCTTATTCATGAAGCTGATGTTGACAGGAACTATTGTGGATCGAAGCTGAGTAATATTACTGAGAAATCGCAGTACAAGATCACCTTTCCTGACAAGAGAGACGGTAACGGACTGGGAGAGTCGCAGCCTGAGATCAGTCTGCCATGGAAATCACCATGGAGGGTTGTTGTCATGGGCAGTCTTGCCGATATTGTTGAATCGACACTGGTTGATGATGTTTCTACTCCTTCAGTAATTGAAAATACGGATTGGGTTAAGCCCGGACTGGTATCATGGAATTACTGGTCGAGCAATCACGGCACAAAGGATTTCAGGATAGTATGTGATTTTGCCGACCTGGCTGCCAGCATGGACTGGCCCTACACTCTCCTCGACTGGGAATGGGATGCGATGTCGAACGGGGGCAACCTGAACGATGCACTTGAATACATCCATTCGATAGGAGTGAAGCCTCTTATGTGGTACAACTCGGGAGGTCCCCATACGGGAGTGCCTTCGACACCACGCGACCGTATGCTAACACATGAAAACCGCGTTGAGGAGTTCACAAAGCTCAGGAAGCTTGGAGTTGCAGGAGTGAAGATTGATTTTTTCGAGAGTGAGAAACAGGATATGATTAGATACTATCTTGACATTCTCGATGATGCCGCCGATTATGAGATGATGGTGTATTTTCATGGTTGCCTTGTCCCAAGAGGCTGGGCCCGTACCTATCCTCACCTGATGACTTATGAAGGAGTACGTGGAGCTGAGTGGTACAATAACGGACCGGATCTGACAACCACCGCCCCCGAACACAACACCATTCTGCCCTTTACCCGTAACGTGGTTGGTTCGATGGATTACACGCCTGTGACCTTTACGAACTCGCAGTACCCGCATATCACATCATACGGACACGAGCTGGCGCTGGGTGTCGTTTTTGAATCGGCCCTTCAGCATATGGCCGACAGGCCTTCGGGTTATTATGATCTCCCCTTTGCTGCCAGGGCCTTCCTTAAGGAGCTTCCGAATGCATGGGACGATACAAAGCTCTTAGACGGATATCCCGGCCGCAATATTACCCTTGCCCGCCGGAAAGGTGATACCTGGTATGTGGGAGGCCTGAGTTCTGAGCGCTTTGAAAGGACCAGAACAGTCAGTTTTGATTTCTTACCTGAAGGACAGAAATACAAGCTAACTCTTATCTCAGACGGAAAACACGACAAGGATTTTGATGTTCAATACATGGTTGTTGATAAATCGGGTTCTTTGAATATCAGGTTATTGCGACGGGGTGGCTTCGCTGCAAGGATTGATCCGCTGGATTGATTATCTTTACATGAGGAATTATTTTTTCCCTGAATTTTTCAGGGAATCTGCAGGTATTTATTACTGGACCAAATATTCAGTAGCTTTATGCTACACTTAAGCAGGGGAATATGGAGTACAAATACATTGAGAATTATTTTCTCTTCAACCGGATAAATAAAACTGAATCATGAATTACTCTATCGGCTTTATCGGGGGCGGAAGGGTTACAAAAATCCTTCTGCAGGGTTTTAAAAATAAGAATGTGAAGTTTGAAAGGATTGTGGTAACCGACACCAATCCGGAAGTTCTGACAAATCTGAAAAAACAGTTTCCTGAAATTGAAGCTTCAGATGCAAAAGCTGCTGCCAGTCAGGATATTGTTTTTATTGCGCTTCATCCACCGGTAGTAATGGATACCCTGGATCTTATTAAAAAAGATGTTAAAGCAGATGCAATCCTGATTTCACTTGCTCCTAAGATCAACCTGACAAAGTTATCAATGAAGCTGGGACAGGTTAAAAACCTGGCAAGGATGATTCCCAATGCTACATCATATATCAACCAGGGATATAATCCGGTGACATTTGCTGATGTATTTGATCCTTCAGGTAAGAAAGAGGTGATCGATCTATTGAGTTCCCTTGGTACCACTTTTGAGGT
>JAVEZD010000130.1:0-6445 GCA_034003165.1 Bacteroidales bacterium
ATAAAAATCAGGTTCCCGGGATATTGACTATCACCGGGAACCGTAGGCCCCTGGCGGGCCTGGAGCCCGGAGGGACACCGGGCATTTCTTCAAGCACGAGACACTGCAACGACTGTGCCTGATGGTCAGGAGATGACACTACTATCGGCGGCGTTGTTTATTCTCACAATTGATTTAACACTGTTTTCTGTTATTTAAGTTTTAAGAACCTAAATATCTTTCACATTAAAGACAATATTAAAAAGTTACGGGGCCAAAAAAATGGGCATAACATATGTTCTACAACATATTATGCAAAATTTTCATCTGTTTCATAGGAATTTCTGATCTGACTGAATTTAATATCCTTTCCCGACTTCCTCATTTCAGATATCAGTCTTTTTACACTTCTTTCACTGATATCCAGTCTGGCAGCCAGCTCAGCCGGAGTACCCGTACTTTTTAACTCTGCAAGTCTTGAGATCCTCTCCTTGAGGATATTTTTGTCCCGTTTTGCCATAATTATCAGATATTACAACAAATATGATCAGACAGTAACTATAAAATTAAATATTAAATCTGAGAAAGTCAAGTAAAATTTAGTTTTTTTTTAATTTGTATCCGGTAAAATTCAGTCCGGATCGTCCCGGCATTAAGCATTATGGCCAAGGTCCCTGCTGAGGCAGTGGGATGGATATTAGCTGCCACTCCTGCTGTCGAATCTGCTGCTTTGTCTGGTATACATAGAGTAATATATACCTCCTTTTCTTATAAGCTCTTCGTGGCTTCCCGATTCGGCAACACGGCCGCTATCAAGGACAATGATCCTGTCGGCCAGGGAGACATTGGTGAACCTGTGGCTTATAAGTATGGTGGTACGATCTCTGGCAATCTCCCTGAACCTGCTGAATATCTCAAACTCCGAGTCGGCATCGAGTGCACTTGAAGGCTCGTCAAGGATGAGGACCGGGGCATCCCTGAAGACCGCCCTGGCAAGTGCTATCTTCTGCCACTCGCCCCAGCTGAGTTCCCTGCTGTCGTCATAGAGTGTCCCTATATTTGTATCATAACCTGAAGTAAGGTTGCCAATGAGTTTGTCGATACCAGCCTTTTGTGCTGCATCCCTTATCTTCCCTTTATCTTCTGATGAAGCAGTGTCGCCAAGCCTTATGTTCTCACCTGCTGTGAGATTATACAGCATGAAGTCCTGGAAGACAACAGAAAATAGTCTCCTGTATTCTTCCGGATCAATACTTCTTATATCGGTACCGTTTATCTTAACAGATCCTGAAGAAGGATCATAAAGTCGGGTAAGTAATCTGACAAGAGTGCTCTTTCCGGCACCATTCGGACCAACCACGGCAATGATCTCTCCTTTTTTTATTCTGAAACTCACTCCGCCGACAGCCGGGGAGGAATTACCAGGGTAGGTGAAGCTAAGGTTTTCGGCTACTATACTGTTTACAGAAGGTGGAACAGGAGCGACGGGTGTTTCGGCTTTTATGTTCTCCTTAAGGCTGAGGAATTCAAATATGTCACCTGTGAAGAGACTGTCCTCGTACAACCCTGCAAGTGATCCGAGGAGTTCCTTTATGAACATCATCCCCTGACGGAAGGCAAGAAGAAACATAGTCATCTCACCCAGGGAAAGTGTTCCATCGAAGGTTCTTCTGACTGTGAATATCAAAAGCAGCAGTATGGCGGCGGCTTTCACCAGGTCGGTGGCAAGTTCGATAAGCATCCTCTTCCGTGCTATCTCCGACTCTTCCTCCTGCATAGTTTCAAAGGAGGTTCTGAAGAGCGAGGTGAAGTATTCGCCCAGGCCGAACAGCCTTAGTTCCCTGGAAGGTCTTTCACCTGTAAGCAGCCAGTTGAAATACTGTGTCTTCCTTGTCTCGGTGGTACGGGTCTTCCTGAAGTCGTACAGAATCCCGGCATAGCGGAGCCTGAGCCATATGCCCGGTATATTGACAGCCAGAAGCAGCAGGGATATGCCCCAGTGAAGTGAGAACAGAAGCCAGATCATAAGGATAAGTGAGAACAGACCCCGCATCATCATTATAAGGTTGTTGAGGATGTTGTTCGGGCGCCACGGGGCTTCCCTGGCAGCCCTTGTAAGTGTATCGAAGTAACCGGGGTATTCAAAATTTATAAGGTCGAGCCTTACGGCTTTTGAGTGGAGCAGTCCGTACATATAGACCTCAAGCTTCATGGATTGCTTCTTCCTTACGAAGCCTCCGAAATCTGACAGGGCTTCATCAAGGAGATAAAGGATAACAACCGGGGCTATTATCCATGTCAGTGTTGCAGGTGTTACTGTCCCGGGATTACCAATCCCTTTGCCTATGCCATCGATCAGGTTCCTTATAAGCAGGAGGAGAGCAAAAGGGGTAATGCTTCTGACCACTGAGACTGCAATGTTTATAAGAGCCCAGCCGGGGGCACTTTTCCACACCAGGTCGAGTGACTTTCTGAATAACCTGAACTTCTCCCTCATACTACACGTTTTTGAAAGATCCTCTGCATCATGCTTCTTCTCAGGGCAAGCCAGGCCAGTATCCTGTTTCTGAGATAGATGAAACGTGATGGTATGTAAGTGGCCGGACGGATGATGGTGCCGGCCGGATTCTCAATAGCGATCACCCTTCCTGCAAGCTGTTTTTCTGAAACAGGCAGATCTTCAGATTCTGAGCTGTCGCCTCTGGTGATAAAAAACTTTTCGTTTTCCTTCTCAGTTATTCCTGTAAGCCTGTGAACTACAAAGCCTGAATCCCGTTTCCAGGCTATGATCTCTCCCTTCTCAGGCTGTTGCATGGGGGGGTATGGTTCCAGAAGAATGATGGACCCCGGCTTGACAGTAGGGTACATGCTAAAGCCTACAGCCCTGACTCTGAGAGTCATACCTTCGTCCAGCAGACTGAATCCCGTCTCCCTGAGAACATTTATTATGCCTTTGCTCCTATTCATTTTCAAGGATGTAGTCGATACACCTCCTGTCGGGAGTGAAGGCCAGTCTGGAAACGGGCAATGAGGAGCACATTATGGATACTGAACCCAGGAAACGTGCAATAAGTTCGGGGTCCCAGTTATGCTGGATACAGTTGGCAATGACCTGGGTGACGGCAGAAGCACCCCTTACGGGTATTATGTTATTTCTGACGCCATGTTCAATTATGAATATCCTGTCGAGCTGTGAATCAAGGGGCTCATCGTCGTCATAAACAGGAGTGTTGAACATCCTGTAGCTGCCTCCCGTATTTTTTATAATCAGCCTGTCGTCGTGGATGATCCTGGCTCCCACGCTGTCCCATATCTTTGCAATGGTTGTTTTTCCCTTTCCCGAGACGCCGCTGAAGAGGTAGCCTTTTCCTGAGATATTGATTCCTGAGGCATGGATCATTATATCGCCTGAAATAACTGTAAGGTAATAAAGTATCAGTCCGTCGAGAGGGTATTCAAGAGGATCGGAGGATGACTCTTCACCTTCGATCCACAGATCCCATTCCCTCAGAAGCATCGAGAACCTTAGCATGGAGGCTTTTTTAAGCGATCCTTCCGGATAGGATGTGGTGATGTACATCTCGGATCCGTTACGGTAAACACTCCAGAAGTTTTCTCTCCGGGTTACTCTGACGTTCTTTACTTCAACAACAAAGGGAGCTACAAAGACCCGGTCGGCTTCTTCGGGTACACAGACCTTACCATAATGAACCCTTATTGTTACATCGTACCGGTCATCAGATACCATGTTTCTCAGGAACCTTGCTGAGGGTTCAAGAGTGGGCCCATCAGATGCTGCCTCGAGCCTGATTCTGTAACCTGCTATGTCAAGATTATAAGCCCTCATCAGCGTTAACAATATACAAACGGCCGCGGGTATAGGTAAAGTAATCCGCAGGCATAAGGTTTATTCATTCTTATTTTATAATAAGATATTTTTCAAGATCCCTGACAAATGAAAAGAGGTCTTCAGAAGCCTGTTCAAAGCCAACATCATATTCTTCTGTCAGTGCACCTATGATCTCACCTATATTCTGTTCACCATCGATATGTTCCCATATGAAAGCGGCTGTTTCATTCAGGGTAAACACGCTATCCATATTTGCAATGTTATCAGTTACCGGGACGAGTACATACTCATCGCCGGTTTTTCTCGTCACTATCGACGGCATACGGGTAATTACAGAATTCAGTTCAATCATTTTTTGCCGCAGCTCAAGCAAATACAGGAGCTGACTAATAATGCAAGATACGATTTTAGGAACAATTCCTGCCCTGAATGCCAATAATACTTCCCGGGGTTCCAACCCCTTTCCCTTGTCCTGACGCATCAGTGATCTGATTATGAGGATCCGGCTTTAAGGACAATAATTGATTATTTCTGCCGATTTCAGGCAGGCATTTGTTAAATTCGCAAAAATCATTGCCATGAGCAAAAAAGCAAAAGGAGGAAAAGTATCTGAAGCCGGGCGTCAGGCTCTGACAGCAAGGATACTCGAAATACTTGAAAAAAATTCCGGCCAGGGTCTTAACTACAAACAGATTGCAAAAAGACTCGAAGTAAGTGATCCTGCAACCAGGCAGATGCTTCCTGGTATTCTGTCAGAGCTCCGTAATCAGGATAAGGTACAGGAAGTGTATCAGGGCCGTTACAGGGCTAAGGCAGCCAGGGGATTCATAACCGGTACTGTTGATATGACAAGGATGGGCTATGGATTTGTAGTATCTGAAGATATGGATGATGATGTCTTTGTCACGGCAAAGAATCTTAAAACAGCATTACACGGTGATAAGGTAAAGGTAAGGCTTTTTGCCAGGAGGAAGGGTGCCAGGCCCGAAGGAGAGGTTATTGAGATTGTCGAGAGGTGGAGAACTACCTTTGTCGGGACAGTAGAGATGATGCCCAATTTTGCTTTTCTGATACCCGATAATAAGAACATGCCTTTCGACCTGTTCATCCCCTCTTCAAAAATAAACGGGGCCAGGCAGGGTCAGAAGGCAGTGGCAAGGGTCACTGACTGGGATCCCAAATCAAAAAACCCCGTTGCTGAGATAATCAAGGTACTGGGCGATCCCGGACTTCATGAGACTGAGATCCATGCCATCCTTGCAGAGTTTGAACTGCCTTATGAGTTTCCTGAAGAGGTTGAAAAGGATGCAGAAAGCATTGATCCCACCATCACCCCGGAAGAAATTGCCAGGCGCAGGGATTTCCGCTCAGCTACTACTTTTACTGTCGACCCGGAAGATGCAAAGGATTTTGATGATGCCCTGTCAATAAGTCGCCTTGAAAATGGTAACTGGGAAGTGGGTGTTCATATTGCCGATGTAACATGCTATGTAAAGGAGGGATCACTTACCGAAGAGGAGGCCAGACAAAGAGCCACATCAGTCTATCTTGTCGACAGGGTTGTCCCTATGTTGCCTGAGAGTCTTTCAAACCATATATGTTCACTAAATCCTTCAGAGGATAAGCTGACGTATTCGGCTGTCTTTGAAATGAATGACAAGGCAGAGGTCCTTAACCAATGGTTTGGAAGAACAATAATAAACTCAGACAGAAGGTTTTCATATAATGAAGCCCAGAAAGTCATCGACACTGAAGAGGGAGACCTGAAGGATGAGGTACTTGTTCTTCATAAGATTGCCGTTCAGCTGCGTGAAAAGCGCTTTGAGGCAGGAGCTTTTTCTTTTGAGAAGACAGAGGTTAAGTTTGAACTTGACCAGGAAGGAAAGCCCCTGGGAATAAAGTTCAGGGAGATGGGAACGGCCAACCAGATGATTGAGGAGTTCATGCTTCTTGCCAACAGGAAAGTAGCTGAATACATAGGAAAGCAGATCAGGGGCAACACCTTTGTTTATCGTGTCCACGACAGACCTGATCCGGAGAAGATAAGCAATTTCAGCCATTTCATAACCCGGTTCGGGTATAAGCTAAGCTCTGGTCCCAAAGGACCTCTGCCGAAATCAATG
Organism: Bacteroidales bacterium; assembly: GCA_034003165.1. Classification (GTDB taxonomy): domain Bacteria; phylum Bacteroidota; class Bacteroidia; order Bacteroidales; family VadinHA17; genus LD21. The sequence goes on from JAVEZD010000130.1 coordinate 5,953, forward strand.
AACAAACTGATGTCTGCAATAGCAGGAAAGAAGGAACAGAACATAATTGAGAACCTGGCCCTCAGGTCAATGGCAAAAGCGGTGTATTCAACCGACAACATCGGCCATTACGGACTGGCTTTCAGGTATTACACCCATTTCACCTCTCCTATAAGGCGGTATCCCGACATGATGGTACACCGCCTGCTGTCTCTTTATCTTAACAATGAAAACCCTGGGAAGAAGGAGAAATATGAAAAACTCTGTGATCACTCATCCAAGATGGAAAGGCTGGCTGCTGAGGCGGAAAGAGCTTCGGTTAAGTACAAACAGGTTGAGTTCATGAGTGATAAGACGGGTCAGAAGTTTGATGGTCTTATTTCAGGGGTGACAGAATGGGGGATCTATGTTGAAATCATTGAGAATCATTGCGAAGGCATGGTTGCCATTCGTGATCTTGACGATGATTTCTATGAATATGACGAAGAAAACTACTGCATCAGGGGCCGGTCAC
>JAVEZD010000131.1:0-6397 GCA_034003165.1 Bacteroidales bacterium
GACCAGATTGACAAGGCTTATGTCATGAGTAAAAAGAGCTCTCAGGCTGGCCTGGAAGTTTGACATCAGCAGAGCTGCCGGCATTCCCTTACCGGAAACATCTGCAATGCAGATGCCTGTTTTATGTGGAGAGAGTCTTATACAATCGTAATAATCGCCTCCGACTTCGTAATGAGGAAAATAAAAGCCCCTGGCACTTATAAGGTCTCCCTGAGGCATCTGAAGATCTTCAGGGATCAGCATCTGCTGCATTCTGGCTGCCAGTTCAAGTTCTTTTTTGAGGGCTTCCTGCTTCAGGCTTTCGTTGAAGAGCCTAATATTCTCTATGGCGACAACGATAATGCCTGACAGGGTCTGGATAAACCTCAGGTGCTTGATAACCGGGCTTACAAGCTCTCCTTCCTCCTCAATATCTCCTATAAGTACAAAAGCCTGCAGAACATTATTGTTGTTTACAGGTATTATGATGTCGACCCCGGGGAAACGGGAGTTGTCGGTCACATAGGCTATGTCGGTAAAGGGCATAAGGTCCCTTCCGACATCGACACCAGTCAGAAGGTCTTGAGGGAATCCCGCATTAAGTATAGGTTCCCATGCCGGAGATCTCTTGAATATAAGGATCTTACCTATCTTAAGGTTGTCCCTTAGGATAGATTCATATTTCGACAGAAGTTCTGCTGCCGGGATGTTTGCATTTATCGACAGGGTAAGGTCAAGAAGGGCATCCAGTTTGAATCTGGAGACCTGAAGCCGTTTTTTGGATGCGCCTCCCCCCTTCATTGGTGCTTAAGCTTTTACCCTTTCAACGTATGACTTGTCGCGGGTATCCACCTTTATCTTATCGCCTGTATTTACGAACAAGGGAACCATAATAATGCTACCTGTCTCGATGGTTGCCCGCTTGAGAGTATTGGTCGCAGTATCACCCCTGAGACCGGGCTCGGTATAGGTAACCTCCATAGTGACGAATGGAGGAAGATCAACTGTAAGAACAGTATCTGTATCAGCGTGAATGACCACTTCAACATTCTGCCCCTCCTTAAGAAATTCATGGTTTTCAATGAGGTCCTCAGCTACATGTATCTGTTCAAAGGTCTCGAGATGCATAAAATAGTATCCGCTGTCATCCTTGTAAAGATACTGATAGGGCCGGCGTTCAACCCTTGCAAGGTTGACCTTTGTGCCTGAGGAAAAGGTATTTTCGAGGACTCTTCCCGTTTTCAGGCTTTTAAGTTTTGTTCTTACAAAGGCCGGTCCCTTACCGGGTTTAACATGCTGAAACTGTACTATGACACAAAGTTCGTCATTATACTCAATCACCAGTCCGTTTCTGAAATCTGCAGTACTAGCCATAAAGGTTCTGTTATTCTATTAAGTTTATATTACTTCGTTTTATATTCAAGAGGACTTACAAGTCCTTCCACTTTTACCATCTCAACTGTAAATGCCCCGACAAATATATTAAAACGAATCCTAACCGGTAAAAAATTTTTATCAGCAGTGAACCAGAAGGTAACATCCTCTTCGGTTTTAAAGAGCCGGCCCACCTCAGTAACCGGATTAAATTTCAGACATCTGAGCCTTCCGTTTTTTGTCCTTATCTCCTCTATACCCATGAATCTCATCTTGATAGGATACAGTTCGTCTGTAAACCAGGTCATGATAGTTATCATATCGCCTCTCTTCAGGGTATCGTAATTGGGAAGATAGTGGTTACGGATAAAGTAAAAACAGGAGAGGATGTCGTGTATTCCCTGCTCGGTAATATGTACGCCGGTAAGGTCAGAGGTAAGAATAGCTGAGTCTTTTCTGGTCTTATGGTCAAATATTACCTCATTATATTTGCGGTACCTGCCTTCAGATATGTTTCTTATGGAGAGTAAGGGGAGTTCGGTGGATGGATCAATATAGCTTTCATACACATCATAAACCCTGAAGAGTGCATCAGCAACGCCGGTTGTTCTTCCAAGAAGTTTTGAATGCCATACATTTTTCCCCATGTAGGTATCGGGGATTATTTCAAGTGAAGCCACGCCTCCCTGTATTACCCCGTAGCTTATTGTATAATCGACCTTTTCCCCAACCCTGTATGACATCTGCTGGCCTCCAGCCATAAGAGTTATCAGCATTGCCAGTTGAATGAAAATTATCCTGTACATTTCTTTACCTTTCTTTACTTTTTAAAGATCATAAAGCAAATTTGCTGCCAGTAATATTCTTAACAGGTTTGGTCGCAATAAAATCCTTAAGGTAGAATGGTTCAAAGTAGGCTACATCCTCAAATTTTTTCTCTTCAAAAGCCACTTTAACAGGCAAATACATATGAGCAGCGGAGATTCTGAAGTCGCTGCAGAAAAAAGCTCCCGGATGCCTGATCACTTCCCGGCATTTATCTGAGCCATCACCAAAGAAAACGATTCTGGCATCAGCAGGGATTTCTGAAAATGACTCTTCTGTAATAACTTCTGCAGCTGTTTCCTTTACTATCCGGCCCGAAGTATCAAAAATGGCATAGTAGACCTCCATTCTTCGCGCATCAAGCATCGGTATATAATATGCTGAGAGTTCTGTGTCAGGTTTACTGCTGAGATATCCGCCGATGCCATAAAACATTGAAAGCATGGTATCGGCTGCTATAAGGGGTATTGAAGCTCCATAGGCCATCCCTTTGGCTACTGAAACACCTATTCGCAGTCCGGTGTAAGATCCGGGACCCCGGCTTACTGCAACTGCCTGGAGATTGCTAACATTGATACCGGCTGATCTGAGGACTTCATCAGCCAGCAGGGTAAGTTGGGAGGCATGCGATTTACTGTCTTCACTCTCCCTTAGGGCAATCACACCATCCTTATCACACAAAGCCACAGAACATAGTCTGGTAGATGTCTCGAGACACAGTATCATAAGGTATTAGCTGTTAGATATTATTCCGAAAAAAGCTCATCCTTATCCACTATTTCGACGAGAGTACTGTCTGATAGTTTCTTACTTATTGCTGTAAAGGGAGCTGAGATGACCCTGTCGCCTTCAGAAACTCCCGATAGTATTTCGATATAGCTGTTATCCTGGATCCCGGTTGTCACATCCTTTGCAAGGGCATAGGTACCGTCGGTAATAAACAGGAGGGTTCTCAGCTCGTCATCAGATGATTTGTATACCACGTTTGAAGTATCAGTCCTGGTGGTCACAGCCTGTATCGGAACAGTAAGGATACCTGGTCTGGTTTCGGTTTTGATATCAACGGTGGCCGACATCCCCGGTCTGAAGGGGTTTTCGTCGCCTTCTCCCCCGAGGTGGCTGTACGATTCAGGCAGGATAAGGATCTTCACATCGAAGTTAGTCACCTGGTCGGCCGACACTCCTGTGGTCTTTGCCGAGTTTGCAATTTCGGTTACAATCCCACTGAATTCCTCATCCAGGTAGGCATCGGCTTCAATAATTGCAGTATCGCCGAGGCTAACCCTGACAATGTCGTTTTCATTGACTTCCACCTGGGCTTCCATCCTGGTGAGATCGGCAATGCGCAGCATCTCAGTACCTGCCATCATACCAGTTCCGGCAACTCTTTCACCCAGTTCCACAAGCAGCATTGATACCGTACCTGATATAGGTGAATAAACAGAGGTCTTGGTGAGGTTCTCATTAGCCTCTTTAAGAGCTGCTTCGGCACTGACTATTGAATAACGGGCAGCATCCACCTCCGATCTGGCAACAGAATAAGATGCTTCGGCCTGCTCAAATTCAGATTCCGAGATAGCCTGTTCCTCAAAAAGCTGTTTGGTCCTTTTGAATGACAGTTCGGCCTGAGTAAACTGAGCCTCGGTTTGTGCCAACCTTGCCCTGGCCGAGTTGATCGCAGCCACCGACCTGTCTCTCTGTGAGATGTACACATCGGGTTTAATCCTGAGAAGAAGCTGTCCTTTTTCAACAAAGTCTCCTTCCCTTACAGTAAGTTCGACAATCTCCCCGGATACATCCGGAGTGATCTTTACTTCTTTCTCGGGCTGTATCTTGCCATTGGCAGTTATGGTTTCAATGATAGTCCTTCTTTGCGCATCTTCAACGGCAACTTTAACCATAGCACCCTTGCCTATCCATCCCTGCTTATTACCAATGATTGCCAGAACGATAAGAACCAATGCAGCGGGGACCAATATTTTAAGCAACTTATTGTTTTTCATGATCTGTATCTTAACGATGTTATTGATTTAATCTGAGAGGGATCCCCTTATAAAAATCGAGGACCTTTGTTTTAAAGATGAATTCATATTTAGCCTGCGAATTATCCGACTGGGCATTCAGCAACTGTGTTTTGGAGGCATTATAGTCAACAGGAGTTATCATCCCGACGTTGAAGCGCTGTTCGGAGTAACGAAACGACTCTTCGGCCGACTCAACAGCCTTTATACTGGCGTTGTATTTCTTAAGGGCAGCCGAGGCATCTGCCATAGCCTGCTGTATGTTTTTGTAAAGTTGTTTCCTGCTTCCCTCAAGCGCAAAACTGTTGTTTTCGATAGCCAGTTTTGAGTTTGATATATTCTTGTTAACCTGCCAGTTATTCAGGACCGGGATACTCAGGGTGAATCCCACTCCGTAGCTTATGTTGTCGCTTACCTGGTCGGCAAACGGATAGTTACCATAAACCGGACCTGTGAGGGGATCGATACCTACGACCCTTTTACGGATATCTGAATAGCCTGTACTTATGGAATGGTTCAGCGACAGTCTGGGGCTTCTTCCGCCCCTGGCTATCTTCAGATCGTATTCGCTCGACTCAAGCCTGAGCTGTGAACTTCTGATCTCGGGCCTGTTTCCCAGTGCAATGCTGAACACTTCATCAACATTATCTGCTAATATGGTATTTGTATCAACAAGGATCTCCGGCACCACCAGGTCAAAACCAAGCGGAGTTTCAAGTTCAAGAAGCTGGGTAAGGTTAAGCACGGAAATATCGAGCTGGTTTTGCAGGTTGATAAGCTGCAGCTCCTCCTGGGCAGCCTGGGCTTCGATCTGAAGCAGGTTTCCAATGGCTACGCTTCCTGCATCAACAAGCTTCCTTGTTTTTTCAATCTGCTGCTTTGTTATGTCAAGCTGGTTTCCTGTAGCAGAAACAAGTTCCCTGTTAAGCAGGATCTGGAGGTAACCCAGTGCAACGTTCAGAGCTATGTTATCCTGAATGGCCTTCAGGTCTTCATTCCCGGCAAGAAGATCCGTGTGGCTTTTTCTTATGTTGTTGTAATTCTGCAGGCCGTTGAACAGGCTTAATGATCCTCCCAGGTAGAAGTTATTTGACTGGACATTCTGTTCCTCTGTAAACTGGTAAGTCGTTTCGTCAAGGGCCCTTCCGAAGGAATAGTTATGAGAAGCCTGTCCATTGAGTGTCGGCAAAAGCTTTAGTTTCGCAAGATCCAGGGCATTTTCCTGGTACCTTGTCTGTATAATCTGCTGCCTGATCTGGATATTATTGTCGATGGCATGCCTGATACACTCCTCGAGAGTCCAGATCTTCTGCTGCCCTGAGAGGGATGTACCCAGAAAGGGGATCAACAGAACCATCAAACTGAGAAATTTTTTCATCTTTGTATTAGGTGTTGGGAATATCAATGTTGATGCTCATTTCAAATACGTCATATTAAGCGTAACGCTGCATATATGCAGAACTTTTCACAATTCTTCTTCAAATAAGTTTACGAAGATATATAATATCTGAAACAGAAGAAATTATTTCTTTATCCTGAAGAAGTGAAATGACAGCCGGAGAACGATGAAAAGTGGGCATTTGAATAGCTGAACCCCGCAAGGGAGCGGCTTTGCCGAAAAGTTTTTAATAAGCTATCAGGCAATGATACAAAGACTTAAAAAAAAAGCCTGCTCCAGGTGTTAAAAACTAATCAAAAGACCGGAAATGTGCATTTCAGCTTTTTATAAATTAGCATCTGAATCTAAACAGAACCGTTTGAAGCGATCATCATATAAGGCTGAAAAACTTAAAAGGAACAACCGCTTGTCGCTCATGCTTAACAACCGTGAGATGAAGGCTCTGGGTATCTATTGCAACCGTTACAGGGTCAAAAACAAATCCGAATTCATGAGGGAGACTATAATGAAAGCCATCATCCGGAGGTTTGATGATGAGCATCCGACACTGTGGGAAGACAGTGAACCAACCCTGTTTGGAAATAATCCCTGCCGTTAATTTTTGTTCAATTGACTCTTTTTCCTATTTTTACAGTCTCCACACTGTTTAATCCATCATGTGGAATAAATGGATAATATGAGTAAAGACCCGGTTTCAGGAGGACAGTTGATGATGTTGGAATAAAATGAAGCATCCGGAAGAACTTATTACAGAACCAACAAGGAGGACGCCATGGATTGTTATGGAACCCGGGCGCAT
>JAVEZD010000132.1:0-6170 GCA_034003165.1 Bacteroidales bacterium
AGAACCCCGGCATCATCATCCAGGTAAAAGACGAAGATGAGATAGCCGAAACCTTGCTCGACAACGGTATATCTTACCTCTCAATAGGACATCCTGTTTCTGAAAGAACTCTCTTTGTAAGAAATCTCGACCGCAACTTCACTTTTGACATCAACCACTTCCGCGACCTTTGGTTTAAAACTTCCTACCTTCTCGACAGGCGGCAGTCAGGAGAAGAAGCCGCCCTGGAAAGATTCAACTCATATAAAACCCATAATCTTGTCTTCAACACAGGAAAATTTGACGGTACATTCAGATCTCTTGGCATCTCACCGGAAAGGAAGAAGGAAAGTGGTATCAGAGCTGCCATCATAAGGGAAAAAGGCATAAATGGCGACAGGGAAATGGCTTACTCCATGTGGCTAGCCGGGTTCGATGTAAGGGATGTCCATATGACCGATCTTATAAGCGGCAGGGAGGACCTCAGCGACCTTAACTTCATTGTCTTCCCCGGAGGCTTTTCAAACTCCGATGTACTGGGTTCAGCAAAAGGCTGGGCCGGAGCCTTCAGATATAACGAAAAAGCAAGGGCCTCGCTCGAAGACTTCTTTAAAAGAGAAGACACACTGTCACTGGGAGTCTGCAATGGTTGCCAGCTGATGGCCGAACTAGGTCTAGTCTACCCCGGTCACCAGGAGATGCCAGGCCTGCTTCATAATAAATCAAACAAGTTTGAATCGGGCTTCGTGGGAGTGAAAATACCCGAAAACAATTCTGTAATGCTTGGCAATATGTCAGGAATGGAACTGGGAATCTGGGTTGCCCACGGAGAAGGCCGTTTCAGCCTGCCTTATTCCGAAGACAGGTACAGGGTGGTTATGAAATACAGCCATCACACCTACCCTGCCAACCCTAACGGTTCTGACTATGACATTGCCGGGCTGTGCTCGGACGACGGACGCCATCTGGTAATGATGCCGCATCTCGAAAGAGCGATTTTGCCATGGCAATGTGGTTACTATCCTTCCGGAAAAAGTAAGGATGACGTCACTCCATGGATGATTGCCTTTGTTAATGCCAGAAAATGGATCGAAGATAAGCTCTAGCGGACTACCGGGGTAAGTATTACAGATAGCAGCCTGGTATCTCCCGAAGGCCTTATACTGAAATTGGATGCCTCGGCGGGAAAGATCTTTTCGCTTATGACCTGAAGTGTATACTTTCCGGATTCAGGGAAATAAAAAGATCCCATATACGAATCAGCGCGGTAATAAGGCAGTGACACTTCCTTTGAATCAGTAACTACCCTGTCACATTCAGGGTTTACATCAAGCCTGTTATCAAGCAGGTTTACCTTAACAGGATTTGAATACTTAAGATTTAAAGTATCGAGCGTCGCACTGGCTATCCATACCTTGTAACGCCCGGCCTCACTAACCCTGATACTCCATTCTGCAGTGTTGCTCGACGGATTGTCATTATCACTGTAACATACAGCTTTAGAAACAGACAAATGATAACTGCCATCGTTTTGTGGAACAACGATCCCGGCTTCTGAGCCGTCCCCTTTTATCCCGCCATTGCTGCACGACAGGAAAATAGTTGCAAACGCAACTGATAAAATTAAAATCCCTCTCCTCATGTTTCCTTTCTTTGAATTTATATTTTAATAACGCAGATCTTTATAGTATATTACTTACATATTCAGATTTTATTGATCCGTCACCGGCTCTCAAAATGAAGTCTATATTATTTACAATGAACAATATAACAAAACAATAAACCTCTTAAACAGGTTTGATAATCTTATAAACAGCCTGGTATTACTTTCCCGCGACACTGAAGTTTTTACTGTCCTCAGTATTTATGTTGATCTTTTTTACGGAGAATCTCCCTGCTCATACAATGCCGGCAGATTCTCTCTTCAATACCTGTGTACGGGCAAGATTTTTCCGCGGAGAACCTGATACAAGAGCTTCAGAGACTATTTCGGCAATATCGCTGACCTTTACCGTGGTGGCCGGTGCGAAAGTTTTTTTACACAATGGGCAGGCAGTGGCAAGAATATCCGGATTACTCTTTGTCAGAAGAGCAGCAGCGTCAACAGCAATCCTATGCTTATTAACCGTGTCTATCTTCATATTACCCAGGCTTCCTCCACAACATAACCCTTTCTCATCTTCATAAACCGTTTTCTCAAGCCTGGCCACATGTCTCAGGACTTCCTTAGGCTCTTCATAGATCCCTGATCCCCTTCCAAGTTCACATGGAGTATGGTATACAATATTTTTCTGAAGGAAATTAAGTTTTATCTTCTCATCCCTGATCAGATTATTTATGAATTGAGAATGATGAAGCACCTCTACATCAAGGTAATAGCTTTCCCTGAAAACCTTGTAGCAAATAGGACAGGAGGTTACGAGGGTATGGGCTCCCGATTTCCATATTGTATGGGAATTATAGTTAATGAGTTCCCTTGCTTCCCTGTCACTTCCGGCAAGCATCAGAGGACGGCCGCAACAGGCTCCTCCATCTTTGTCCATAAAGGACCACTTTAGTCCCGAAGCATCAAGTATCCTTGTCATAGCTTCTTTTATTGACGGGGTAAGATGACTCATGCAACCTGCAAAATAAATGACATCTGTCTTTTCTACCTCGGGTTCGGGAAGGAAGGAATATACCGGCACTGGCTCAGGCTTAACAGGCATATCAACCTGTCTGCTTCTGAAATACCCTTTCCATATGTTTCTGATATCATTTTCAGTTTCTGCAGCTCTCCTTCGGATCATCCTGATGGGCGAAAGCTCAATACCTACAGGGCAGGCTGCATCACAACGACCGCACATAAGGCAGTTATTTGCTATATAACTGGTATCCTCATCGTTACGGATGGCTTTCATAAGATAGGCCGACTGAATATCTGTTATTCCGGCCGAGAAGTTGAGCTGGCAGGCATCAATGCAGATACCACATGATGAACAGGAATAGACCTGAACCTCTGAAAAAGATCCCGTTCTGTCACCTGTCCTTATACCCGAGTTTCTCATAAAGATAAGGAAGAGCTCGGTTGGTATATGCATATACCTTGTAAGAGGCAGAAGGACAAAGAAGGTACCCAGTGACAATGAATAGAGCCACCAGAATGGGTATGCCATCTGCTGGGCAGGTAGAAAAGATGCAAGCCAGTTACCAAGAGTGCCGGTAAGAAAGCTTCCCGATCCATAGGCTCCGACTGTAAAACTCTCGGCGAGCAGCCTGCTCGGGAAAATAAGCCAGAGGGAAGTTAGCGCTATCTTGTCAAGAGGCTTCAGTCGTGTAGTCTTTTTCATCCCCACAACCCTCGAAGAGAACCTTTTTATAACTGCCAGGACAAGTCCCGACAGAATAAAGGCAAGGATGAGATCCATAAGAAAACCATAAGCGGCTTCAAATCCTTCTTTCCCGTGTTCGGGACTGAAGAACTTAAAGAATATTGCCTTATGAGGAGGATTAAGATGTTTCTCGCCAAAGATATCAGCTTCAATGGTCCCGAAAAGGATAAGGAGAAACCACCCGAATGCAAGACTCATATGCATATATCCGAGTCGTGGATTTGTCTTAAGTATCTTCCTGTGAATAAGGCTCTCCAGAAAGATCTCCTTTAGGCTCTGTCCGAATGCCTTACCAAAGAACCCCCTCTGAAGCCGGAGCTTGTCAGGTTTAGACAGGTCTCTGAACCAGATAACGCACCTTACAACAGCATATACGACTATGAAGTAAAGTCCTATATTGAAAGGTATTACAAAAGGATCAAAATTCATATCCGTCAAATTTTCTGAAGGCCTGTTTTGCCAGTGTTACAACATTTCTTGTATTTACTCCCCTTGGACATACAAGTGTGCATTTACCGCAAAGCATGCATTTCTTTATGTTTTCCCTCAACTTATCATTTTCGCCCCTTTTAACAAGAATATTGAATTCTCTGAGGCTGAACCTTGTGAAATTTCCTGTGGTACATGTAGCACTGCAACAGCCGCATTCGATACAAAGCCTGAATGAAGGTTCTCTTTCAAGGATGTAATCAGCTATCTTCCTGTCGTTAGCATCATAGTTAATGACCCGTGCCTTTGATAATGTGAATCCAAAGTCTGCCATCAGCTAGTTTCCGCTTTTAAAATAATCGATAACATCAGCCACAGCGGCTCTTGCATGTGAGATAGTCTCTGTGATATTCATGGGTGCCGTACATGTACCGGCATAGAAAACTCCTTTTATATTACTTTTGTTGCTTCCGAAATGATGATCTGCCGGTGCCAGAAACCTGTTGTCTCCCCGTATTAGCTGACTGTTGTCGGCCAGTGTGGCTCCATCATGTGACATCTCCATACCCGCCATAAGCACAAGCAGATCGAGCTCCATCTTAAGAGGCCTCCCTACAAGGGTGTCTTCGACTTTGGCAACAAGTCTTTTATCTATGTTTACACCAACTTCCGAGACCTTTCCCCTTATGAAGTTAACACCATATTTTTCCTGTGCCTCACGGTACAGCTCCTCATATAATGCTCCCCCCATCCTCATATCCATATAGAAACAGAAAACCTTTGATTCGGGAAGATACTCCCTGATCTCAATTGCCTGTTTGACAGCCGTCACGCAACATAGTTTGGAACAGTACACATTACCTACTTTCTCATCGCGCGATCCGACACAATGAATCAGTCCTATCCTGCCTGGCTTCTGCCCGTCGGTCCTGAGTATCTCTCCTTTCCTGAACATCTTCTCAAGATCGGCAGAGGTGATTACATTATCGTAGATCTTGTAGCCATATTCCTCTTTCCTCTCACTTCTGAAGAGATCAAAGCCTGTAGCCATCACAATGGCATCGGCCGGGTAGTCTTTTCCCTTGTCTGTCTTTATTACAAACGCCTTGCCGTTCTTCGCGAACGAGCTTACAGTATGGCCCTTCCGCAGAGTAATATTCCCATGGTCAATCTGTTTCTGAAGATAGTCTGTTACCTCACTGCTTTTCCTGCGGTCAGGAAAAAGATAACACCACTCTTTTGCATTTCCTCCGGTCTCTTCATTTTTTTCAAAAAGAGTTACAGAGAAGCCGGCCCTTGCCAGCTGACCTGCGGCTTCCATTCCTGCTGTGCCGCCACCGATAACGATAACATTGCCATTCATATTCAGGCATTTACAAGATTCTGAGGAATTGGCATCTGCCTTCCGTCCTTTGTTTTGTATTTATCTTCAGGGTTGAATTCTATTCCCATCTTCCTGAGAAGCGGTTCAGACTGAACCATATGGTACTGAAGGCCCAGATCCCATGGATCATAACCCAGCACCAGGCCGGCCAGTTCTTCATATGTAAGAACGGGAACAGATTCTCCGTCGGGACCGTAAACCGAACCCTCCATCTCTTTAATTGTATACTGCCACTTATCCATGAACATTGTACAGCCTGGACAGTTGGTGAGTACCAGGTCGGGCCTGAAAGGCTTCATCGACTCGAATTTCTTAACTGTATTTGAAAGGGAATAACCCCTGTTGGCCTGAACAAGATATTGTCTGAAACCGAAGCCGCAGCAATGTCTTCTTTCGGGATAATCAACAACCTTTCCTCCCCACGATTCTATCATACCGCTAAGCACTTTAGGGAACTCAGCCCCCCCTACCCCGTATTTTGGAAAGATCTTGGCATAATGGCATCCGATATGTTCCACCACGTTAAGCGGTTCGCCAGTCTTACTGTTAACAAGCAGATGCTTTGCCTTTGCTGCTATCTCATCCCTGAACTTATATATCACATCGCTTGTATGGGCAACACTTTCAGGAAGATCAAACTCCCTTCCTGTTGCCTTGTACAGGTATTCCCTTGTCTTCTCGAGCTCCTCAGGGAAATGCTTCCATGTTTCAAGGATCTCGGTGTAGATACCAAACGAAGTTACACACGAGATAGCTATATTTTTATAGCCGGCTTCCTTCATCAGGGCATAGTGCCTGGCAATAACAGTCATAATGGTCTGAAAAGGAACCACATCGGCATGGTAGCCTATTCCCGTGCAGGTTGTATGAGAAGGATTCTCATAGATATCCTTTCCAAGTTCATTCCTCAGAAAATTAAGGAAGAACTGTTCGGATGCCGGGAAAAAACTCTGCCGTATACATGAACGCACATAGAAAAAATGATCATCAGCAATCTCTTTCTGATA
>JAVEZD010000133.1:0-3343 GCA_034003165.1 Bacteroidales bacterium
ATCGGAGTCAGCGCAGGGATTAATCACGACAGCCGGGACAATGCAATTTTTCCCTCAAGCGGTTTTTATTGGGAAGCCAGGAACCAGTTCCATTATGGATTGTCAGGATCGGACAACATATTTGACAGGGTAAGCGGTGAAATCAGATATTATGCACATCCCTGGAAATCAGCCGGTCATGTAATCGCCTTCAGAGCCGGGGGAGCTGTCAATGCCGGCACCTATGACTTTTTCCAGGCCAATACTATCGGGAGCCTGTCGGAACTGCGGGGATTTGCCTATAACCGTTATTCAGGTTACGCCTCATTCTATCAGAACAGTGACCTGAGGATCAAGCTTTCCAGGGTCAGAAGTTACGTCACAAGAGGATATTTTGGACTTATCCTTTTTAACGACCTGGGAAGAGTCTGGGAAAAAAATGAGGACTCACATAAATGGCATCATGGTTATGGAGGTGGCTTATGGGTATCGCCTTATGAAATGGCAATTATTACGGCCATGTATGAGTTTTCTCAGGATGAAAAGGAGGGGATGTTTTCATTGCGGCTTGGTTTCCTGTTCTGAAATTCATTTATGGAAAGATATTTTTATGGCATTGATTGGTAATTTATAATTCAAAAAAAAAATTCTTGGAGTTTTGGATATTATTAATAATAAGTTTTATTTTGCGAGCGAATACTAACAAACAAATATACTCTTATGTTCAGCGACAGACAACAACAGATAATCGACGAATCGATAAAACTGATAGATACCAGGGGTATACAGGGTTTTACAATAAAAAACCTTTCTAAAAAGGTCGGGATTTCCGAACCGGGCATCTACAGGCATTTCGAAAGCAAATTTGCTATTCTTTCTGCCATCCTCGATTCATTCAAAAGGGATATATTTGAAAATCAGGCTTTGTCACTGAATAATGCAAATGATCCGCTGGTGAAGCTGAAGTCGTTCGGGGATAAGATATTTGAGATTTTCGTTCATAACCCTGCCCTGATTACCGTCATCTTCTCTGAAGAGATCTATATGAATGAGAAACAGCTTTCTTACAGGATAAAAGAGATCCAGACTTTCAATGAAAACCTTATTGAATCTTTACTCATCGGATTAAGGCGCGACAAAAAACTTCCGGATCATGTCAATATAGGCGCCTTTATTTTAATGTTTTTCGGTTCGATCCGGCTTCTTGCAAAGAAATGGAAGATGTCGGATTATTCGTTCGACATTAAAACCAGGGGGGACGAATTGTTATCTTCTCTTCTGGATATTATTAAGTAAGTCTTCACAGATATAATTGCAAAATATCTGAAGGAGCACGGAAAATCAAAATCATGAAATTTAAAACAAGACCTTCGATGGAAAAAAAAAATTTATTTTATAAGTTAGTGAACATAAACTAACATTTAAATGTTTTATGCATGACAGGATGTAATTATTAATAAAACGATGGGAATGATGTTTAAAAAATGGAAAAACGGAATAAGAAAGACTCTCCTGGGAATATTCGTTGTTGCAACACTGATGACGGCGGAAGTTGCAGCCCAGGCCCAGTCATTGACTCTGGAGCAGTGCATCGACACAGCCCTGCAATATAACCGGAGTTACAGGATGTCGCAACAGGACGCGGGCATGGCCGAAGAAAAATTAAAAGAGGTAAAATCAAGCCTGATCCCCAAGTTAAATGCTATGGCTGACTACCGTTATTACACAGATCTGCCTTATCAGCTGATGCCTGCATCTGCTTTCGGAGGACCTGCAGGTACCTACAAAGAGGTGCAGTTTGGTGTTCCAAAGAATCTGAACGCCAATATCCAGTTGATGGTACCTCTTTACAACCCGGTTGCTCTGAATGCAGTAAAGACAGTGGGTATCGCCGGTGAGCTTTCTAATATCCAAAAGGATAAATCAGAAGAAGAAGTTGTGCTTGAAGTATCAAATGCCTACTACAACGCTCAGATCCTGTTAAATCAACTGGATTTCCTGGATGGGAACATAATTAATACCGGAAAGCTTGTTCAAACCACCAGCCTGCTGCATCAGGAGCAGGTAGCCAGAGGAACCGACGTGGACAGGCTTCAGCTGCAGCTGGAACAGTTAATGACACAAAGGAGTACCCTTGCCTCGAGGTATCAGCAGGTGTTGAATGCCCTTAAGTTTTTAATGGGTAAACCAATTTCAGATTCCATCACAGTATCAATGAACGATATGACGTCTGGTGAACCGGAATTCAAAATAAATCCAACCGTTGATATCCTGCTGATCGACAAAAAAATAGAATTTGTAAGATCAGAACTTAAAGGTTTGAAAAATTCAAGATTGCCGTCATTGAGCGCCTACGGGGTTTATGGTACCACCGGTTTTGGCAATACCGGCGCAGACAGTTTCTTCAACTTCCATCCGATTGGGTATGTGGGCACCCAGTTGTCAATCCCGTTGTTTACCGGCACGGCTACACGTCATAAGATCAGCCAGAAGAAGATAGAATTGAATAAGGCCAATATTCAAAAGGAACTGGTCTCTGAAAGGTCCGCACTTGATATTAATAATGCAGCAATGCAATACTCGCTTGCGAAGAGAACCACCGGTACCGCCTGGTCACAGATACAATTAGCCACAAGGATATATGAAAACACTGTGCTTCAAAACAAACAGGGGACAGCCAGTATCACCGATTTACTTATGGCTGACAATGCACTTCGCGAAGCGCAGCAGAACTATATAGTTGCGCTGATAGAGCTTCGCAAGGCAGAACTGGAATACAAACGCGTTACCGGAAATCTTATTAATCCCAAAAACAAATAGTCATGAAACCCACATGTATCAAATACACAAAAAGGTATTTATATAATTTTCAACCATGTGGGTTCCATCATACCATTAAATTTAAAACTATATTATGATGAAAAAGAAGATAATTTACATTGTATTGACTCTTGCGATAATTGCCATCGCTGCAGTTCGCCTTAAGAGCAATAAGGAAACCACCGCCGAAAGAGTGTATCATTTTGATAAGGAGCAGGCCATAAATGTCCAGGCCATCCACCTGAAACTTGAAACTGCTGATAATGATATTTCCTACACGGGAACTTTTGAACCCAACAGGGAAACCAGGCTCAGCGCTGATATCCAGGGTAAGGTAAACTCTGTACTGGTCGATGTAGGAAACTATGTCAGAAAGGGCCAGGCATTAATTCAACTGGACAATTCCCTTCTGAAACTGCAATTGCAGGCTGTTGAAATACAAATAGAAG
The DNA here is from genome assembly GCA_034003165.1 of Bacteroidales bacterium. Taxonomy (GTDB): domain Bacteria; phylum Bacteroidota; class Bacteroidia; order Bacteroidales; family VadinHA17; genus LD21. Next base: position 3,249 of record JAVEZD010000133.1, read on the forward strand.
CGCTGGAAGCCGATGTAAAACGATATACCGTTCTTACAAATGCCGATGCAATTCAGGGTGTGCAGCTTGAGAAAGCAGTGTCGGGTCTGAAATCT
>JAVEZD010000133.1:3443-6142 GCA_034003165.1 Bacteroidales bacterium
GGCGCCGAACCGGGTGAGGTTGAATCTTCTGTTTCAAGAAAAATCGAGGATGCCCTGTCTAATCTCGAAGGAGTGGATTATCTCGAGACCAAGTCTATGCCCAATGCCTCGGTTATTATTGCCAACTTGAAATACGGCACAAATCTGAATAATGCCATGCAGGATGCTCAGCGCTACATCGACAACATCCGTAAAGATCTTCCGGCCGATATTCTGAGTCCCGTCATGAGTAAGGTTTCTCCCAATGACCTGCCAATCATGTCTCTCAGTGCGACCAGTAATTTGCCGGCAACCGAATTTTATCAAAAGATGACTGATAATTATCTTCCGCGGATACAGCAGTTGAAAGGGGTGGCTGAGATTACCCTCCTCGGTGGGGAAGAAAGGGAAATTCAGGTGAAAGTGGACCAGGACAAGCTGAAACTTTATGGAATATCGCTTTACCAGGTTGCAGAGGCTGTCAACAGGTCGGGAATTGACCTGCCGGCAGGAAAGGCTCAGACCGATAAGGAGAGCAATTCAGTAAGGTTAACCGGCAAATTTTCAAGTGTCGGCGATATCATGGATGTCCAGGTGGCAATGCCTGCCCCCGGAACTCCGGTTTATGTCAGGGATGTTGCCACGGTTACTGACGGTGTGAAGGAAATAAGTTCCGTCAGCCGTTACAACGGAGTTAACGGGATAGGTCTTCTTTTAAAGAAACAAGGTGACGCCAATGCTGTCGAAGTATCAAAACTGGTTCGTGAGGAACTTGCCCTGATTGAAAGTTCGGAATCAGAAAGCGGAGTGAAATTTACCGTGGCCGACGACTCGACTGAAATGACGATTGCGGCGGTAGATTCAGTGATTGAAGATCTGATCCTGGCTGTAATCCTGGTATCACTTGTCATGTTCCTGTTTTTGAGAAGTTACCGGAACTCACTGATTGTCCTGATATCAATTCCCACTTCACTGGTCACGGCCTTTGCTGTGATGTGGCTGATGGGGTTCACACTGAACCTTATGACCCTGCTTGCCATGTCGTTGATCATCGGGATCCTGGTCGATGACGCTATTGTTGTAATTGAAAACATTCAACGACATCTTGAAATGGGAAAGGAAAAGCGGACGGCATCAATGGATGGCCGGATGGAAATCGGTATGTCAGCAATTTCAATTACCCTGGTTATTGTGGTCGTTTTCCTGCCTATCTTATTTCTTCAGGTTTTCGTTGCAGACATGTTGAAACAGTTTTCGATCGTAGTAATAACTTCAACACTTACCAGCCTTCTTGTTTGTTTCACGTTAACTCCCTGGCTTTCATCAAGGATCGGGAAAAAGGAAGATTTACAGCCAACCAACTTCATGAACCGCTTCCTGCTCTGGTTTGAAAAGCAGTTGAAAACATTCATTGACTGGTACGGCCATCAGCTGGAATGGGTGTTCAGGCATAAACTGCTCTTTACAGGGATAGTTATTTTACTTGCCGTCTTGACTATCGGGATAATGAAACAAGGCATTATCGGGAAAGAAATGATGTCGACAGGTGATCAGGGGAAGTTCCGTTTGAACCTTGAATATGACAAAACAACAACGGTTCAGGAAAATAATATCAGGACTCAGAGAATAGAAAACTTTATCCTTCAGCAGCCGGAAGTTGCAACCCTTTTCAGCAATGTTGCCGGTCCATCCACAGGTATCGGCAGTCTGGGGGTAGGCTCGGCGAATCTGTCTGAATTCACCATTCAGTTAAAGCCCGAAAAAGAAAGGAAGGTCAAGACTGAAGAGTATATGATATCGCTGCGTGAAGAACTGAAAAGACAGTTTCCGGGAGTTAGTTTTTCGATGGCCGTTCTTGGTCTTTTGCCCAAACAGGCGCCAATTAAAATCACCCTTACCGGAAGTGATCCGGATCTGATATTGGCAACTGCGGAGGATCTGAAGCTGGCTATTGAGGAAATACCCGGCGCCGACAATGTCCGGCTCTCCGTAGAAGCAGGCAGTCCCGAATACAAAGTGATTCCCGATAAAGACAGGATGCAGCGGCTGGGATTAACCACAGCTTATGTTGGAATGAATCTCAGAACCGCTTTTACCGGAAATGAAGATGCCACACTGACTGAAAATGGAACAGAATATCCGGTAAGGGTATGGCTGGATGATTTTGACAGGAAGAATTATGAAGATGTGCAGCGGCTCTCCATTGTGAACCCCATGAACATCCCGGTTGAGGTATCGCAATTTGCGCAGGTCAGGCAGGATAATTCACCTTCGTTGCTCGAAAGGCTCGACAGGCAGCCATCGGTAACCCTTACTTCGGAATCGTTGGGCCGGCCCTCAGGCACTCTGGCTGATGACGTAATAAGCTATCTGAAAACCCGGCCTCTGCCTGATGGTATTGAACTGGTATGGGGGGCTGATATAAAAACCCAGAATGAAAGTTTCAGGGCTCTGGCTTCGGTTCTGCTGATATCCTTCATACTCATTTACCTGATCATGGTAGCCCTTTATGATAATTATATCTATCCGTTCGTGGCTCTTTTCGCGATACCGATGGCTGCCATAGGCGCATTTCTGGCATTGAACCTTTCGTTAAACCATATAACACTGTTTGCACAGCTCGGATTAATCATGCTGATGGGCCTGGTAACAAAGAATTCCATTCTTATCGTTGATTTTACCAATCAGTTAAAAGCCCGCGGAAAGCCTTACAGGGAAGC
>JAVEZD010000134.1:0-1991 GCA_034003165.1 Bacteroidales bacterium
TGTTGATAAACCGTACTGTTAAAGTCCAGTTTTATCTTCATGTTATTAGATATATCCATTTTGTATCCAATATTATCCAATTTCAAAAGTAAACAAAATCTTGATATCACAAATTGTGACCTCAAGTTTTGGAGGTGTAAATTTGGCACCTCCAATTTATCCCAAAGGATGATACTTCTCTAAGGTTTAGCTATTGTAGGTCAGATTCTGCAGGAGGCTTTTGAGATTAATAATGCTTTCAGATGCAGTTTTCCAGACTATATCAAGATCCACATCTATGTAATCATGAATTAGTATATCTCTCATTCCTGCAATATCAGACCATGGAACCTGAGGATTCAGGTTTCGCAAATCTTTTGATATCTTTTTAGTTGCTTCTCCAATAATTTCCAACTGCCGGACAACAGCGTCCTGGGTCATAAAATGATCGTAGAAAGCCTGATAATCTTTCCCACTTATGTAGTTTTCAATTCTGGCAATGCTCTGAAGAATATGATCAATATAGATTTTATCATCTTTCATTCAAAGATGATTTTAAGATCATTATAGATATATTTCTTTAATCTTTCATTCTTAATTGAGGCCTCTGTTACAAGGTCAACATCCTTTCCTAATATTTGAGACAGCTCCCTATGAATTTTTGCCAGGTCCAATAGGGATAACGTATCATTAAATTTCACAAGTATATCAATATCACTTTCGGGGGTCTCCTCTTTCCTGGCAAAAGAACCGAAAATTCCAATTCTCTGAGGATTATATGGCCTTAAGTAATTTATGATATTGATATTTATTTCACTACGCCTCATGATAATACAAATATAAGGTTTTACAGAGAATTCAGGATATGAATGTAAAAGCTGCTACCCCTGATCACTTCCCGCCGGTCAAAACTGACCACCCCGGGCCGGGGATTAATCAAATGACCTACAGATAATTACAAACTGGTCTTATTTACCGGCGGAATGTGGTCAAGGCGACCAGCTGATGCACATAAACAGGCATATCCTGGCCTTTTTCATGGTGATAAGGCGTGTCTTGTGCAAATGAATAGAATTGTTACTTCTAATAAGATAGTTTTTTACGTGGAAGGATTAGTCACGCTATAAAAAAAGTGCGTGTGTGCTTCCTTACAACGAGGTCTGCATCCATTTCAACAAGTTGCTCATCCAAGCCTCCTTTTTACCCCCAAGACCATGCCCTCCTTTGGGGTAAATGTGCATTTCCACCGGCACTTTTTTGCGACGCAGGGCTTCGAAGTAATTGATGCTGTTATCAACGTCCACCGTAACGTCGTCGGCAGCGTGGGCAATCCAGGCTTTCGGTGTGTTTTCGTCCACCTGCAGTTCATTGGAGTACAGGTCAACCAACGCTGCAGAAGGCGTAGAGCCCAGGAGCTGCCTTCTGGTATCCCTGTGGGTCAGGTTCTCCTGCAAGGTAATGACAGGATAAACCAGGATTTGGAAATCGGGACGCAGGCTGGTGTTCTTGCTGTTTTCAATCAGCGGTTTGGCATAATGGGTAGCAGCTGTAGAAGCCAGGTGTCCACCGGCTGAAAAGCCCATGATACCAATCTTGTTCGGGTTGATGCCCCATTCGGCGGCACGTTCCCTGACTACTTTGATGGCTTGTTGTGCATCTTGCAGCGGGCCTATGGTTTTGTCAGTCATGGTCGCATCGCTGGGCAGCCTATACTTCAGCACAAAAGCGGCCACACCGTTACTGGCGAGTTCTTTAGCGTTAGAGATGCCCTCACCCGAATAGACAATCACACTGTACCCACCGCCGGGGCAAATGATGACGGCAGCTCCCGTGGCTTTATCTTTTTCGGGCAAATAGGCTTCGAGCGTTGGGTTGATGACCACGCGTATCATACCGGAACCAGCCGGAGATTCGGTTACTTCAGTTCCTTGTGGTTTGGCACCGGGAATGGGTGAGCTGTACAAGGGGATGATTTGCTGTGCGTTGGCCTGCATGGAAACCAGCAGCACCAG
>JAVEZD010000134.1:2091-6082 GCA_034003165.1 Bacteroidales bacterium
GTATCATACCGGAACCAGCCGGAGATTCGGTTACTTCAGTTCCTTGTGGTTTGGCACCGGGAATGGGTGAGCTGTACAAGGGGATGATTTGCTGTGCGTTGGCCTGCATGGAAACCAGCAGCACCAGGAATATAAGTGATTTAATCAATTTCATGTGTGCTAGTAATTTATAAATGACGATAATAGGTACTGAATTATTGAGTTGATTACTTGAACAACAGGCTGGCGAACTGGCTCAAAGAGCGTCTCCAGGTCAGCCATTCATGGGCTGTGCCTTGTGATTCAAAATACGTATGCTTGATGCCGTATTTCTCCAGTTCAACATGGAAATTCCGCACCGTGGCTTGCATTTGCGCCGATTCTTCCAATCCGGTGCTTATGTACATGTGCTTCAGCTTTTTGCTGAATGCGTCCTTGTCGGCCCATACGCCGTTGTAAAGCTTGGAAAAATCATCGCCTTGCATTTGGCCGCCACCGCTGAATCCACCTATCCAGGCAAACTTATCAAAGTTGTTCAGCGTTATGTAGAACGATTGGAAACCGCCCATGGATAAACCGGTCATGGCCCGGCTTTCACGGTCGGTTTTGGTGCGGAAGGTCTTATCAATCATGGGGATTAGGTCTTTTATGAAGACATCGTTCAAGGTGGTGTACGACATGACCATGCCGCGTGGCCTGGCAGCGCCTGCAGCGGGAGCTCCAGCTGCTCCGGCTGCGGATGCAGCGGCCTGTGCGGGAGCAGGAACGGGTACAGGAGCGGGATTAGGATCAACGGCAGTTCCCCTGTCCATGACCACAATCATCGGAACCGCTTTGCCTTCGGCTATCAGGTTGTCCATGATGTTGTCCATCATGCCCTGGTTGGGCCAGCCTGTTTCGTCTTCGCCACCACCGTGGAGCAGGTACATAACCGGGTACTTGGTTTTTGTGTTTTCATCGTAACCGGCGGGGGTATAGACAAAGCACCTTCTATAGGCTTTAGTGACTTCGGAATAGTAACGTACCTGGCGGATTTGGCCGTGGGGTACTTGCCTGGTCAGGTAGTAATCAACTCCTTTTTCCGGAATTTCAATACCGCTTGCCCAACGGCTCATGCCATAGAACGTCTGACTGGCCGGATCGGTCGTCGTCAAGCCGTCTATAATGACTGAATAATAGTGGAAACCTACAGGGATGGGGTCTGTGGTGACTTCCCACACGCCTTGTTCGTTCCTGACCATGTCAAAGCGTTTGCCCAGGTCGATTTGTACCTTTTGGGCATCGCGGGCGGTAATGCGGAACATCACCCGGTTGTCGGGCAGGATGCGAGGATATTGGGCATTCGGGATGTTGGTGGTAGCGGCTACACCGGGTAGGGGTGTCTGTGTGCGTGGAGCGTTGGCTCCCTGTCCCGGAGCTTGTCCGGGCGCTTGCATGCCAGGTCCTTGTTGGCCTGGTCCCTGTTGTCCGGGAGCACCCTGACCAGCTGGGGGTCTGTTTCCGGCACCGGGGCCTGCGTTGGCAGCACCCTTGTATTCACCCTCAACGGTATAGGCATTGATCTGTGCTTGAGTGACCGGCTTGAAAATCAATTGAGCAAACCAGTACAAACTGGGTTTCCATACATTGAAATTGTGAGCCTCGCCCGGAATGATGCGGTAGATATGGGGTATCTGGTTGGCTATCATATAGTCGTGCATCTGCTTGCTGTTGGTGATCAGGTTATCCATGTCACCGCAGGAAATCCACAGCAGTTTTATCAACTGCTTACCCCTGGCGGGGTCGGGAAGGGCTTCCCTGGCCGGTTTGGTGTTGGGAGCAGAAGAAAAACCGCCTACCCAGGCAAATGTATTCAAATTGCCCAGGCCGAAGTTCAACGACTGGCCGCCACCCATGGAAAGACCAGCAATGGCACGGGATTCACGGTCGGTTTTCACCGGGAAATTCTTTTCCATATAGGGAATCAAGTCATTGATGAGGTCTTGTTCAAAAGCAGCAAATGCTTGAAAACCAGCCATCATATTTCCCACGGCCCTATCATCTTTCTGGGCCCTGCCGTTTGGCATGACGATGATCATGGGTTCGGCTTTTTTATCGGCATACAGGTTGTCTAAAATCACATGAGGATTTCCCCCTCTGAACCATTCCAAATGGTCGCCACCGATGCCGTGCAGCAGGTACAGAACCGGGTATTTCTTGGTTTTGTCGTATCCCGGAGGCGTGTAAACCAAGGCCTTCCGGTTACTTCCAACGGACTTGGAGGTATACGTGATGGTGTCAATCTTGCCTTTGGCTATTCCTTGACGGGCAACGTCGTAGCCTTGTGGAGCGGGGGTGTAAACACCTTGTGCCAGACAGGTCATACCACTCAGCAGCAGTACTGCCAGCAACTGAAAAACTCGGTTTGTTTTCATGATGTGTGTTATATGGTCAAAAAATGAGGAAACTAAGGTAACGATATTTCATGAAAACACAACGATGAGGTCCGCTTATTGATAATTGGTGATACGTTGTGTCATTGATTAAGCACCCCCATCATGCCGGTTGATGTAACGGTTTCGGCACTGATGTTTATTTTGTCGGCGGAGCGGTTGTTGTAGAACGACACGCTGGCTTTGCCGTTCGCATCGGTCTTTACGGAAGGGTTCCGGTATAAGGTGCGGCGCACATCGTCCGGGTCCGGCATTTGTAGTTTGTCATAAGGAGGGCTGTAGAAAGATTTTGTCAACGAGTATCCTTCAAACTCCGTTTTTCGAATGCCAATGGGATCTTTATGCTCAAGCTCCAGATAAACATACATAATCACATCATCAGAAGGAAACATGGGATCAATACCCATTCCTTCCTTCACAGTAATCATTTTGCAATCCCGTGCTAAAGGTTCAACATCTCCAAAACCTTTAATAATGCCTGGGTTGTTATAGAAAACAGTTGGTATATGTTTCCCTTTATATTTTTTATCTAAAATAATGAACATCACTTCTTCCGGAAAGTCATATGCTGTTGACGGAACCCAATCGTTAGTTTAACTTTAGTGTCAAGGACTTTTTTATCTTCATCTTTTTTGACTTCATCTTCAGGTCCCATCCCAAGAAAATCAGTAAATCGTACAGGATTATTACCAGCATCGGTATAAGGAGACCGTATATTATACTTTTCTGAGAGTGGGTCAATGGTAGAAAATCTGGCTATCTGCGAATCAAAGAACCGTGCCCCGTAATCATAAGTTTCCCACCCAGGCTCATCCTGCAGCTCTTTACCATTGTACAGGTACTTATTCTCACTTACTCACTCTTTTTGGCTGTATATTAACTTGTTATGTATTATTCTGAGCAGACTTTTATTAGATTGCTGAGTTGCTGACTTAACTGTTGGTATGCCTGACTGTCGAAGCTTAGTTTTGTCTGCATGTTTTTGGATATATCCAAAATGTATCCATATTTATCCATAATAAAAGTATGTTTTTCTATTCAATTGAAAAAAACAGGATCGTGTTCCTGCTAATGCCACTGCCCGGCCGTCCCTTCCGGCCCGTTTCCCTGTCATGCTTTTTTTGTCCTGCCCTGCTGCAGCATAACTTGTCCCGCATTAGCGGGATGCCGGCATTTGTTTTTGTATGGATTGTCCCGATAGCCATCGGGATTAAGCGGTTAAAACAAAACCGGCAAGAGCTGCTCCACCTGCTTAACAAAAAGCATGACAAAAAATAAGCCGGCAGTACACGGCCGTGGGGTAGTAGTTACTCTTTTACATGATACCGTACTCCGCGTCCTTCACCAGTTTTCAGTATTAATCCTTCCTTTACCAGGAAAGCCAGGTCTTTTTTCAGCGTGTTGCGTGAGTAGGTTTTTAACTGGCTCTCTATTTCACCGACCTGTGCGGTTATATGTTCTTTTATATATTCCAGAACGCTTTGTTGACGCTCGTTTAATACTGTCTTTAGCTTACTGTAAGTTTCATATTTGGCTTCAAGTCTCTGGCTTAATATAATCAGGCACTCTAAAAAGAACAG
>JAVEZD010000135.1:0-5970 GCA_034003165.1 Bacteroidales bacterium
TATGAAAGTGACCAGGTCGGTCTGTTTCTATGGGGCCGACTTCCTCAGCAGGCAGCATCGTGCGAGGACTTCGTGGAGGAAATACTTAACAACACCCATGTCTTCCTTACTCCCGGATTCATCTTCGGCAGCAATGGCGACCGCTATATAAGGATATCACTTTGTGCCACCGAAGGAAGACTTCAGGAGGCAGCAGAAAGGATAAGGCAATACATAAGACAAAAACAATCATAATTTAAAGCTTATTTGTATATGACAATAGCTGTTATCGGAATAGGACTTATCGGTGGTTCTCTTATGATCGACCTGAGAAAAAGAAACTTTGCCGACCGGATAATCGGGGTGGACGCCAATCCCCAGCATCAGAACATTGCCTTGCTTTGCGGACTGGTCGATGAAAACGATACTCTTGAGAATGCAGTCGACAGGAGCGACCTTATCATATTATGTACACCGGTTGATGCCAACTGCCGTATGCTGCCGGGAATTCTCGACAGGATCCAGGGCACAGGCAAGGTTGTTGCTGACATGGGATCAACAAAAGCCAGTATAGCCAGGGTATCGGATACACATTCAGGCAGGGGTAGGTTCGTTGCTGTTCACCCCATGGCAGGAACCGAGTTTTCGGGTCCCCTTGCTGCAATAGGACGGCTTTTCGACTATAAGCCCGCCATTATATGCGATCCTGAGAAAAGTGACAGGGATGCACTTTCAATTATTGAAAAGATGCTCGACATCCTTAATATGAAAAAAGTGTATATGAACTCAAGCGACCACGATGTTCATGTGGCATATGTCTCGCACATCTCGCACATCACCTCATTTTCCCTGGCTCTCAGTGTTTTGGAAAAAGAGGAGGAAGAGCACAACATACTCACTCTTGCCAGCGGAGGTTTCGAAAGCACTGTCCGTCTGGCAAAGAGCAGCGGCGATACCTGGGCTCCCATCTTTCTCGAAAACTCGGGATTTATTATTGAAGTAATTGATACTTATATTGAAAAGATGAAGCTTTTCAGAAATATGATAGCCGAAAGGGATAAGGAAGGTTTACTTAACCTTATGGAAGAAGCAAACAAAATCAGAAAAATACTACATTAATAATAAAAAGCTATGGAACAGGATGTTAAGACTTCAGTCATTAAGCAATGGAGAGGTTACAAAGGCAGACCTTACCTGATTGCAGGCCCCTGCAGCGCGGAGAGCGAAGAACAGGTATTGGAGACGGCAAAGCAGGTTGCCGCACTTAAGGAGACTTCTGTTTTCAGGGCCGGCATATGGAAACCCAGAACCAGACCAAACTCATTTGAAGGTGTAGGGGTTGAAGGATTAAAGTGGTTAAGGACCGTAAAGCAGGAAACCGGACTTCTTGTCGGTACTGAAGTGGCTAATGAGAAACATGTATATGAAGCCCTGAAGTATGGTGTTGACCTGTTATGGATAGGAGCCAGAACTTCGGTTAACCCGTTTACTGTTCAGGAGATCTCCAATGCCCTTAACGGTGTTGATGTAATGGTTCTTGTCAAGAATCCCATTAATCCCGATATCGAGTTATGGGTTGGAGCCATTGAACGTATTGCCAGGGCAGGGATTACATACCTGGGCGCTATACACAGGGGGTTCTCATCATATGAAAAAACGACATACAGAAATCAGCCCAACTGGCAGTTGCCGATAGAACTCCGCAGGAGGATACCTGACCTGCCCATAATATGTGATCCCAGCCATATAGCCGGATCAAGGCTCTATCTTCATGAAATCTCACAGAAGGCTATGGATCTCAACTTCGACGGGCTCATGATCGAATCGCATATTAATCCCGACAAAGCCCTGAGCGACGCCTCACAACAGCTTACCCCTAACGATCTCAGGGAACTCCTCAGCAGGCTTATTCTCCGTAACCCCGTCGCTTCCGATCCTAAGGTTCTTGATGTACTTGGCGAACTCAGACAGCAGATCGACCTGTACGACGAACACCTCCTCGACATTATGGAGCAGAGAATGAAAGTGGCAGAAACGATCGGGGCCTATAAAAAGGAGAATAATATTACTATATTGCAAAGTGCAAGGTGGGATGAGATCATGAAGAAGGTGGTTGCAAAAGGAGTGTCAAAAGGCCTTAGTGCTGAAGTCATTGATACCATCTTCAAAGCCATACACCAGGAATCCATCAACCACCAGATGAAAGTAATGAACAACGGCATAAAGAAGGAAGACTAAGAAACCTATAGCGCTTCATGATATGGAAAGATCAGTAGAACCATCATTTGTGGATGGAGACCTCAAGGCTCCTTCATCAAAAAGCATGACACAGAGAGCTATTGCTGCTGCAATGCTGGCTCCGGGGCAGAGTATAATCAGGAACCCCTCCTATTGTGATGATTCTCTGGCAGCAATGAGTATTGCCGTCGGCCTGGGAGCCAAGGTGGAACCCGGCCCCGGCGAGATGAAGATCTCGGGAGGCTTCGAAGTTAAGGAGAACAAACTTAACTGTGGCGAATCTGGTCTGGCTATAAGAATGTTCACCCCCGTAGCAGCCCTGTACCCCGAATCCATTACACTGTCGGGATCGGGATCGCTTAAAAACCGGCCTATGTCAATGATAGGCGAAGCACTGGCTCAATTAGGAGTCGACTTCAGCAGCAGGGACGGATACCTGCCACTTACTGTAAGGGGCCCGATAGCCGGAGGAAAGATCGAAATAGATGGTTCTGTCAGTTCCCAGCTCCTCACAGGCCTTCTGATAGCCCTGCCACTCGCTGAACACGACTCGACTATTACAGTAAAAAACCTGAAAAGCAAACCCTATATCGACATGACACTCGATATACTTAAGGACTTTGGAATACATGCCGAAAACAACAACTATCAGTCGTTTTACATACCCGGGAAACAAAGATATATAGCCCGGGAGTATGAGGTTGAAAGCGACTGGAGCGGTGGGGCCTTTATTCTTGTTGCAGGTGCCATTAACGGGAATCTGAGGGTAACCGGACTTAAGCGCAACAGCGCCCAGAGCGATACTGCAATTCTTAAGGCTCTTCAGGATGCCGGAGCCAATATATCATTCGGAGACGACTATATCGAAGTATCACGGTCTGAAATGAACTCTTTCTCTTTTGATGCCACCGAATCACCCGACCTCTTCCCTCCCCTGGCGGCACTTGCAGCTTACTGCAGTGGAACATCAGTCGTCAAAGGAGTATCCAGACTTGCCCATAAAGAAAGTGACAGGGCCGGAGCCCTTAAGGATGAGTTCGGAAAGATGGGAATTACCATATCAATATCAGACGACATTATGAAAATAACCGGGGGGAAAGTTACCGGGGCATCTACCGAATCGCATAATGATCACAGAATTGCCATGGCCCTGGCCGTTGCTGCACTGGGTGCCAACGCGAAAGTGTCTATCCGCGATTCACATTCGGTTGGTAAATCTTACCCCGGATTCTTTGACGACCTCAGAATAGTTGGGGCAATGATCAATGAATAAATTAATTCAGGGGGACTGCCGGGAAAGAAATTATAAACATAAAACAGCCTGCAAATAAAAAAAGTAAAAATAAATGGTACTTTATTTTGAAATTAGAAAAATTTAGTACTTTTGAAATCATAAAATCTGTCTCTTCCTTCAATCCGGAACATAATAATCCGGGAGTAAGCAGATGGTAAATGGTAAAGTGGTAATAAAATAAGAACTGGAAGACATTAATGGAAGAAATGAGGGTATATATCTGGTCCTGGCGCAGCTGCAATCAGAAAGCTGTGAAACAGGCCGTTATATAAACCATAAGAAGATATATTATGAAAGGGCACGCTGTTCACAGCGTGCCTTTTTTTATTTGAAAATTTAATACTCAAAACTTAATACTGAAAAACAATGGAAAAGATCCGGAAAATTTTACTGAGCGAAAATGAAATGCCGCGCCAATGGTATAATATCGTGGCTGATATGCCTAACAAACCCATGCCACCGCTGCATCCCATTACCCGTCAGCCCATTAGTCCAGACGCCCTGTCTGCCGTTTTTCCGGCAGAGCTTATAAAACAGGAGTTGTCGGCTGAAAGGTATATCGACATCCCCGACGAGGTACGCGACCTGTACTATACATACAGACCCTCTCCCCTGTTAAGGGCTGTCAATCTTGAAAAGGCCCTTGGGACAAAAAGCAAAATCTACTTCAAATATGAAGGTGGTAACTATTCAGGTTCCCATAAGGCAAATACTGCAATTGCCCAGGCTTACTACAACAAGCAGGAAGGTGTCCGTAAGATAACCACAGAGACCGGAGCCGGTCAGTGGGGTAGTGCAATGAGCTTTGCATGCCAGCATTTTGGTCTCGAGCTGCTGGTCTTCATGGTTAAGGTAAGCTACAACCAGAAACCCGGGCGCAAGCTTCTTATGAACACCTACAACGCCAAGGTTATCGCCTCTCCTTCAACCATGACCGTAGCCGGAAGAAAAGTCCTTGAACAGTATCCCGATTCTCCGGGAAGCCTTGGCATTGCCATTTCTGAAGCCATGGAAATAGCAGCATCCGATCCCTATACAAAATACTCACTCGGAAGTGTACTCAACCATGTTTCGCTCCATCAGACCATCATTGGCCAGGAGGCACTCCTTCAGATGGAAAAGGCAGGAGATTATCCCGATGTTGTTATAGGATGCTTCGGAGGCGGATCAAACTTTTCGGGTATAGCATTCCCCTTCCTCAGGGAAGTTATAACAAAGGGAAAGAAAACCAGGCTCGTGGCTGTTGAACCATCATCATGCCCGAAACTCACCAAGGGTAAATTCATGTACGACTTCGGCGATTCAGCAGGCATGACTCCTCTGCTCCCGATGTTCACACTCGGACACGACTTCATACCCGAGAAGATTCATGCCGGCGGACTAAGGTATCATGGCGCCGGTGTTCTTGTTAGCCAGCTGCTTAAAGACGGCTTTGTTGAAGCCAAAGCCAAAATGCAGAGGGAATGCTTTGAAGGTGCAGTGCTGTTTGCAAGGACAGAAGGTATCCTTCCGGCTCCCGAATCATCATACGCCATTGCCGGGGCTCTTGATGAAGCCAGAAGAGCAGATCTGGAAGGTGTATCAAAGACCATCCTCTTCAACCTCAGCGGCCACGGTCATTTCGACATAACAGCATACGAAAAGTTTTTTGATAACAACCTGCCCGATCATGAGATGACTGACCAGGAGGTAGAGAAAGCTATTTCAAGCATAACCTTCCCTTCCTGAGAATTGTTTGCTTCTTACAATTTAGAAGGCCGGCTCTGATGAGCCGGCCTTCTTATTTAACACTATCGGCCTTTCTGCTAGAAGTCTGAATAGGAAGTAGGGTGAAGAAGCATGATATGCGATTTGGACACAGTATTTTTATACTCCTCTATTGCTGAAAGCTCAGCCCAGCCTGGTGCTGCCCTGAAGGCTTTCCAGCGATCGTCATGGGTTGCCATATCCCTGAAAGAGGTCATATACATAAGGTTGGGCATTTGTTTCCCGGCAATTGCCTTAGCAAAGAATACGGGGTTGAAATTAAGCTGCTCAAAAAGGGCTATCTCACCTTCATCAAACATCTTTATCTTCTGTGAAGCAAGGTATTCGGTGGCACTCTCGTAGCTGCGAAGCTCATAGATACGGTCTCCTGCAGGAGTATCAAAGGTGGGTGCAACAAACTGTGGCATACCTGCAAACGCCTCTAACAGGATGCTCTCATATCTTGCAAAGGGGGGATCATTATAGGGGGCACTCACAAAACTACTGCTGCTCTCCTGGTATTGCTTATCCTTATTCAGAATATCAGGAAGCTTGAGATATTGCTTAACGGATTTATACGGAATAAATACATAAATAAGTTTCCCGTAGGCAGTGTCGCTCTCAATGGGTTTGAAAACTCCTACATCAGCTATCCCGGCCTTGTGCAAGGCGGGAATAAAAGAATTACGGAGATAATTATCAACCCTCTCCGA
>JAVEZD010000136.1:0-5960 GCA_034003165.1 Bacteroidales bacterium
ATACATAAATAAGTTTCCCGTAGGCAGTGTCGCTCTCAATGGGTTTGAAAACTCCTACATCAGCTATCCCGGCCTTGTGCAAGGCGGGAATAAAAGAATTACGGAGATAATTATCAACCCTCTCCGACTGTGTCGACTTGTTCACCCTGTATACCTTGATCTCATAATACTGCTGCTTGCCTTTTGGGGCAGCTGTCGTTTCAAAGGAAAATGAGAATAAAAACATAATTACAAGTAATACTACTCCAACTCCCAAAAATCTCTCTCTTTTCATGTTTATCAGAATTTTGATTATTAATATAATTAAATAGTGTTTATTGAATTTGCTTTCTTAAACGATGTCTTCCACTAAGTGCCATCCTTAAAGGTCAGCTAATACATTTTTGAAAAAGCAGTCCATACAGCATCTGCCTTTTCTTTTGTGAGCTCAGATCCCGAATGAACATAAAAGCGGTGGCAGAGCCTTATCGACTGACCTTGCTCAAGTAAATGATCCTTCTTCTCCTGTTTGGAATGGTATGCATTCTGCCCCAGGTTATTCAATGAAAAGAGTCCATAGCCCCTGGCATGCGCATAAGCAGGATATCCCGGATTATCAGGATGGTCAAAAATACCAAAAGTAATCCTGCTGCCATCTTTTGTCCCTGTAAGCAATACCCATTTGTTTCTTGTACCCCATACTGCATCACCAGTCAGGCCTTCACTGGATGTGTACATACCTGTAACACCCGAATTATCTGTAGCCGGCACAGTAGTGGGATTGCCTCTTTCATCGGTGAATATAAGAGCCTCATCTGAGGGCATCTCAAAAGCCCTGTCAACCCTTATGGCAAAAAGCCCTTCCTTGTTATCGGCAATGGTTACGGGACCATTGGCAGCGGTAAGGGTTGTAATGTGATCAACAGTAAAAGATGTCTTATCACCCGAAAATATATAACTGGTTTTTTCAGTGAGAAGGGTATTACCCTTGTTGTCATTCCAGGTCATTTCAACTTCAAGAACTCCGGTCTTACCGCCTTCTGCCTTAATGATCTTACTATGAACAATGTGCCCGTACGAATCCTTCTTTTCATCCGGTATGGCCGAAGAGTTGTTCCAGAAATCAAGTCCGTTAACATTGCCATGATTGAACCATATCCCAATATGGTGGGGATGATCAACCCTTTCTCCCTTACGGGGTTCAAGAGGAAAACCTCTTGTCAGCACCTCGCCTCCCGGAGCACAAACGGGATAAAGAAATGGCTTCTCAAGACTGGCAGGGTATCTGTAGGAAGTAAAAAAGGCTCCTCCGATAAACACATCTACCTTCTGCCCGGCATCATCCCTGACAAACTCAACTTTCTGTCCGGAAAGATCATGAAAAGTCATGAAAAAGAAAAGAATGAGTACAGGGAGTACAGGGAGGTTTTTTTTGGAGGAATGACCGTGACCGGTGAAAACTGCTGCTATCTTATTCATTGCAAAGAATTTCAAGTGCCTGTTCCACAAGTTCCCCTGCAACAGGGAACCCGGGCACAGTCAATAAATATTTAAAAAATAAATCCTTGATACTTATGCGTCCAATTAATACTGGAACACTTTTCCTCCGGCCATGACCTCCTGGGTTTTCTCGTCGAAGGTTGCCTTCTCTCCCGTTCTCAGACAGGCAGTGGTCATAATATTGGCAATAGAGTGATTATATCCGGCAACTATATCGGCATTTGGCTTTTTACGGTCACGTACACACTCCATCCAGTTCCTCATATGGGCATTTGTCATCGGATCAGACCCGGTATTGGCACCTGTCTCAACCTTAATACCAGGCAGATCAAATGGCTCGAGCAGATTTGGTTTCATCCCCATTGCCCTGGCGTCATTTTCCCTCAGGCCTCCTGTATTGGTGATCTTGTTTGTATCGAGATTAAGCATACCTCCGTTCGAATAATACAGTTCCCTGGTACCTCCGGCTTCATTTGTGAAACGTGAAGAATAAACAACCTGGAAACCTGAAGAAAGGTCGTTCGGATCGCCGTAGTCAAAGACAGCCGTCATGGTATCAAAGTTCTGACGACCATCCTTCCACAGGTAAATCCCCCCGTTTGCGGCTACGCTTCTCGGATGAGCAAGACCGGTAAACCAATGTACAGTATCAATCTGGTGGGCCATCCACTGGCCGGGGATACCCGAAGAATAAGGCCAGAAAAGCCTGAATTCAAGATATTTCCTGGGATCCCATTCAGCAGCCGGACGGTTCATCTGGTATCTCTTCCAGTCCGTATCGGCCTCCCTTATAACAGGTGTAAGCTGAGGTCTCCTCCAGCGGCCGGGCTGGTTGACGTTCCATGTCATCTCAACCATTACTATATCACCGAACCTGCCTGACTTAATATACTCATCGGCAGCAATATAATTGGCGGCACTCCTTCTCTGGGAGCCTATCTGGACTATCTTACCGGTTTTCTGTACTGCCTTAAGGGCGACGCGTGCATCGGCCATGGTTTCGGCAAAAGGCTTCTCGACGTAAGCATCCCTTCCTGCCTCAACAGCCTCAGCACAATGAAGCGCATGCTGAAAATCGGCAGTGCTTATTATCACTGCATCAGTGTCTTTTCCTTCGTACAACTCCTCATTGTTCCTTGCGAGCCTTAGATTGATGCCTTTCGACCTGTAAAAAGCATCTGCCTCTTCACGGCGCCTGCTCCAGATGTCAGAGATAGCTGTGAATTCAAAGTTTAACTCACCGGCATAGGCCAGGAAAGCCGGAGACAGTGATGACCTGAACCTGTCAGAATATCCCACAATCCCAACACGTATCCTGTCGTTTGCACCAATAACACGTGCATAACTCTTTGCACCCAGCGTTACCGCTGCAGCTCCCATGGCTGTTTTCTGAATAAATTCTCTTCGGGTTGACATATCATTTTTGGTTTTGGTTCTTCTAATTACCCTACACGGTCACTGACATCCATTCCGCCAACAACACCCTTAAGCCCCATCTATGCAACCTTACAGGACAATTTCAATCAAGACTGCCGGAATGAAATTTTCTTCGATCGTGTTAACAGAGTAAAAATAAAGAAATCAAAATCATTTGCCAGTAATTAATAGCATTTTTTTAATTGACCTTTTTGCTTTTCATAAATCCGAAAGTCACCTGGTTATTAAAGGATTACAGGCAGCCATTAAATTTCCTGAACAGACTTAGGCAAAATGCCGGGGAAAAAACTGTCAGCATTTCAGATAAATGAATAGAAATGCCGCATGAAGCCCTCAGGAAGGTTTACTGAAGTTCTTCTCTTCCTGTATCTTTCTTGCCATCTTAACTATAAAAGCACGGGGGAAAAACCTCACGGCATTTGCCATAAGAGAGTTTTTCAGACCGTGGATCGCAACGGGTTTGCCCTTCATCATTGCCCTGTAGCCGGTAACTGCTACCTCTGCTGCAGAATCCATCCTGCGGTCCCTGACAAGCAGGGGATCACCAAGAGCCACGGCATGAAACCCTGTTTCAGTTGAACCGGGACAAAGAGCCGTCACAGTTACACCTTTGTCTTTAAGTTCATTATTAACAGCTTCTGAGAAACTGAGAACAAAAGCCTTGGAAGCGAAATATACCGACATAGTGGGACCTGGCTGGAATGCGGCCGTCGAAGCCACATTCAATATCCTGCCTCCACCCCTCCTTATCATCCCTGGCAAAACCAGCCATGTAAGCTGCATCAGTGCTGTAATATTGAGCGAAACCATCATCTCCTGCTTATCCCAGCTACTCTCGTGAAAAAACCCAAAGTCCCCGAAGCCCGCATTGTTTATGAGATAGTCCGTTTGAATATTTTCGTCTTCGAGTATCTGAAAAACCTCACTGGCAGCATCTTTCAAGGCAAGATCCATGGCAATTATTCTGACTTCCACCCTGTTGCCTTTTTCAAGTTCCTGTTTTATAGCCTCAAGCTTATCTTTACTCCTTGCCACAAGAACAAGATTATCACCCTTTGAAGCATGAATTCTTGCCATTTCGAGTCCTATGCCTCCCGATGCTCCCGTTATCAAAGCTGTTCTACTCATCTGGGTTAGTTGTATATTTTGTTTTTAATGCCTTAAGTATTTATCCTGCTGCATTGGAGGAATGATTGCAGAAGGTTGCATTAGCTGTATCCCTCAAAAATAATCAACAAAACAAATAAAATACTATGGTGCCGGATTCTTTTAAGTCATGCCCTTAATCCTCCCTCCTCTGACATTCCATCTTTGCCATAATAAGACAAAGGAACCCGGGTATAGTAATCATCTATAATGAAAATTATTATTTTTGAAGTTGCAAACGGCAATTAATTACTAATTTGCCGACTCGTGAAATTTAAAATCATATTCGCCATGAAAAAACTATTTTCTCTTCTTCTGATTTCAATGACTGTCCTGATGTTTTCCTGCAAGGAAAAAGAATCAGAACGATTTGAGCTACTTACCGGAACTTCCTGGGAAGCTGAGTCTCTCCTTGCTGGTGGTGTTGATGCTACCGGACCCGGTGGCCTGCTCGAGGGTTTTACAGGAGTGGCAAGGTTCAAGACCGATGGCACCGGAACTTTCGGAAGCTTCGAAGGTGAATGGGCTTTCAACTCTGATGAGACAAAGATCACTATCAATTCAGAAACCCTTCCTCTGCCTATTACATGTACCATTATTGAACTCAGTTCGACAACACTTACACTTCAGGCGCTGGTTCCGAATCCTGAAGATATTATGGGTGATCCTATAACTATTGAAATGTCATTCAGTGCACAATAATGCGGTTTCTGATCGCGTATCTGTTACTGTTTCTCTTAACTCCTCTTTATGGTATCGTCGATGACGGTACCATAAGGGGGAGAATTACTGATAAAATCACAGGTGAGCCCCTTCCCGGGGCTTATGTTATTTATGGAAAAAACCTCGGTACAGTAAGCAGCGACGACGGAACCTACCTTTTTACAACCCTGCCCGGGAGGATAAAAATCTCTTTTCAGCTTATCGGATATGAGACCCTGACAAGGGAGATCAATCTGTCGGAGGGTGAAAGTGTAGAACTTAATATCGAACTTGAAATAAAAATCAGTGAGATTGATCAGATAGTTGTCAGCGCAAGCCGCACTGAGCAGAAGATAGCCGAGCTATCGGTATCGATGGATATTATCAAATCATCCTTCCTCTCAGCCAATCACATCTCAGATGCACAGGAACTTATAAACAAGACCCCCGGCATCGAGGTCCTCGACGGCCAGGCATCCATAAGGGGAGGCAGCGGGTTCAGTTATGGTGTAGGCAGCCGTGTACTGGCTCTTATCGACGGATTGCCTGTTGCTTCAGCCGATGCCGGAAACGTCAAATGGCAGTTTCTGCCCCTCGAAAATATATCCCAGATAGAGATAATAAAGGGAGCTTCCTCGGTCCTTTACGGGTCTTCGGCACTTAACGGGGTTATAAACTTCAGATCGGCCGATGCTTCCAACCTTCCACAGACCCGTTTCTATACAGAGGCCGGTGTATACGGTAAGCCTGCAAACAAAGATTGGATATGGTGGGATGCCCCAAGGGTCTTCTCCTCAGCTTCCTTCTCTCACCTGAGAAGAGAAGGCAATACTTCCATGGGAATAAGCGCCGGACTGTTACTTGACAAGGGATACCGGAAGCTCAATGATGAGAAAATTGCCAGGATTTCCTTAAGACTAAAGCACAACAGCGCCCGGACAGACGGATTAACATACGGCATTAATCTTAATGGGGGCTTTACAAACAAGACAGACTTCCTGCTGTGGGAAGATGCAACAAACGGGGCACTTAAGCAGAGCCCTTCGACAGCTGCCGAGGTTAACGGCAACTTTTTCACAGCCGATCCCTTCATAACTTACAAAAAGAATGACCGCATCAGGCATGACCTTAAAATGAGGTTCCAGTCGGCTTTCAATACTTTCCCTGTAAGAGATCAGAATAACAGCGGTGCCAAT
>JAVEZD010000137.1:0-5882 GCA_034003165.1 Bacteroidales bacterium
TTTAGGGGTTGATTTCATTTGAGAATGAAGTTTATAATCAAAAATACTCTGCCAAGTCGGTGCAAAGAGAAAGAACCAAAAATTCGCCGGTGGGTTCTACCCCCAAACCCCCCAAGGGGGGCTTAAGCACTACCTTTTTTAAAGTCTCCTTCCGGGGATGTAGGGGTTGATTTTTTGCAGAATAGGAAGTAAGCTATCAAAATATAGAATTGTAATCATAAATATTAATAATCAGATCAAAATCATACATTTATCCATCGTCATTCCACGGGGAACTATAAGTAAATTAAAAAATACTGGGATGGAAGAAACTGATAAACCAATGTATTATAATGCAGGCTATATTACTTTCGAAAAAGCGAAAATGCTTCGAAATAAAATAACATTTCATGAGAAGTTATTATGGGAGAAACTTAAGAATAAACAAATTTGTGGGGTAAGATTCAGAAGACAACATCCTATAGATATTTTCATTGCCGATTTTTATTGTCATGCAGCAAGACTAGTTGTTGAACTTGACGGAGATATTCACAATTACAAAAGAGAATATGATGATGGAAGAGCTGCCGAAATAGAGAAGTATTTAATTAAAGTACTAAGGGTAACCAATTCTGAAGTTGAAGAAAATATTTCTGATGTGATCAGAAGAATAGAAAATGAGGTTAAGATCAGGCTTAAACAGGAATTATAGAATTTTGAATGAAATTTTTAAATGATTTTGAATGAATTGAGTATTGAAAGAGGGGGTTAATATATGTGTAGAGTTTAAAACCCACCTGGGGGATTTAGGGGTGTCCCAAGAGAGTAAAGACATGATTGATATGATATGGTAATCGGCCATATACCAGGTTTTTTCACCCCAAACCCCTGAAGGAGCTTAAGAAACTGCATTAATCCCAAAGTCCCATTAAAAGGATTCAGCAGTAAATTTCAGAGAGAAAAATCCACCATTTTCAAACCGACCTTAAAAATCATTCCCGGTTTGGTAAGCAGTAATACCGGAAATTTTAATTTTACATCAAACAAAAGGCTATGAAGGTATATAAGTTTGGTGGTGCTTCTGTAAAGGACCCGGAAGGTATCCGGAACCTGGCAAGGATAGCCGGGGAGGAGAAGGGTGACCTTGTTATTGTGGTTTCTGCATTTGGCAAGACTACCAATGCCCTTGAATCGCTTCTGAGATCCTGGCTTAAAGGAGATGAAGGTTACAGTGACCAGCTTGAAAATCTTTACCAGTATCACTCCGCAGTGACCGGAGAACTATTCGCGGATCGGGATTCAACAAAAGACAGGCTTGAAAACTCCTTTGCCACCCTCAGGGAATATCTCCTTAAACCTGTCCGGTCCTCATACGACTTCGAGTACGATCAGATCGTATCCTTTGGAGAGCTTTGGTCGACCATGATAGTATCTGGATATCTCGCATCGGAAGGGCATGATAATGAATGGATTGATATCAGGGCTAACCTCGTTACCGACGACAGATACCGCGATGCCAATATCCTGTGGAATGAAAGCAGTCACAGGATAAAGGCCGTAATGGATTTTACCAGATGCCGGGTCTTTGTTACCCAGGGATTTATCGGCGGAACAGTATCGGGCCAGTCCACTACACTCGGCAGGGAAGGTTCTGACTTTACTGCGGCAATACTGGCCAATATACTCAATGCCGACAGTGTCACTGTATGGAAAGATGTTCCTGGCATACTGAATGCCGACCCGAAATGGCTCGATGATGCCACGCAGATTGCTGAGATGTCGTACAGGGAGGCTGTTGAGATGACTTTTTCAGGGGCGAAGGTGATTCATCCAAAAACTATCAAGCCTCTTCAGAACAAGAATATACCCCTGTATGTAAGATCATTTCTTGAACCCGCTAATACAGGAACGGTGGTTGTTGCAGAACCCGAACTCAGAAGGATCATACCTGTCTTTATAAGGAAGGAAAACCAGATACTGCTGTCGCTTCTGCCCCGCGACTTCTCCTTCGTTATGGGCGATAACCTGAGTCTGGTATTCCAGTTGTTCAAGAATCATGGCATCAAGGTTAACCTTGTTGAGGCAAGTGCCGTAAGCATCAATGTATGTGTCGATGACGAACGATCCAGGGTGGAAGAGCTTCTCAACGACCTGAGGAATGACTTCTCGGCTGTTTATAATACCGGAGTAGAACTCCTGTCGGTGAGGCACTATAATGATGAAGCTCTTCTTCGTATTACCTCAGGCAGGGAAATCCTGCTTGAACAGCGGACAAGGAGTACAGCAAGGTTTGTTGTAAGAGTCGCCTGAATATAAGTATAGCCGGTCATCTGTCAAACAGGAGCCTCTGGCCCCTGAAGTCCTCATTTATCCGGCCCTCGTTATATACTATTGTTCCGTTAATTATAGTCATGAAAACCCCCGACCTGAATGTAATACCTTCAAAGGGTGACCAGCCGCATTTGTAAAGCAGGCTATCCTTTGTAACGGTCCAGGACTTTTCAGGATCGACCAGACAAAGGTCGGCCTTGTATCCTTCCCTTATAAAGCCTCTCTTCCTGATCCTGAACAGGATGGCAGGATTATGGCACATCTTCTCAACGACCTTTTCAAGACTGATGGCTCCATTATGCCACAGCTCGAGTATTGCAACCAGGGAATGTTGTACAAGCGGCCCGCCTGAAGGACACGAGAAATACTTCCCGGCTTTCTCTTCAGCAGTATGCGGGGCATGGTCGGTGGCCACTATGTCGATGGTGTCGTCGGAGACAGCCTTAAGCAGCGCATCCCTGTCAAAGTGAGTCTTGATGGCAGGGTTCCATTTTATAAGGCTTCCCTTTGTTTCGTATGCTGATTCATCGAACCACAGGTGGTGGACGCACACCTCGGCAGTTATCCTCTTTTCGGCAAGTGGCATCTCATTGCTGAAGAGTTTCATCTCATCGGCAGTTGAAAGATGCAGGATATGAAGGCGGGTATTGTATTCCTTAGCCAGCCTTACTGCAAATGCCGAAGACCTGAGGCAGGCTTCGCGGCTTCTTATCATTGGATGCATCGAAAAAGGGATGTCATCCCCGTAATCGGCTTTGTATTTCGCTGTATTGGCTTTTATGATGGTCTCATCTTCACAATGGACTGCAACAGGCATCCGGGCATTTTTGAAAATGTCCCTGAGGGCCTGTTCATCATCGACAAGCATGTTGCCTGTTGAAGAGCCCATGAAGACCTTTATCCCGCAAACCTCAGCAGGATCGGCCTTCATGATCTCTGAGAGATTAGTGTTTGTGGCACCCATATAAAATGAGTAGTTGGCCAGGGAGTTTTCTGTTCCGGTAAGGTACTTCTCTTTAAGCAGGTCAGCCGTTATGGTCTGGGGCACAGTGTTGGGCATGTCCATGAACGAGGTTATACCACCCGCAACAGCAGCCCTTGATTCACTTAAAATGTCGCCTTTATGTGTCAGTCCGGGTTCCCTGAAATGAACCTGGTCATCAATGATTCCAGGTAGCAGCAGCTTTCCCGAAGCCTCAATGATGGTTGCCCCCGCAGGTGACATCTTTTCACCGGGGTTCCCTATATAGCTTATCTCTTCGCCTTCAATAAGAAGATCCCCTTTGCGGGTGGTCCCCTCATTTACTATTGTCGCGTTCTTAATAAATATGGGTCTCATAACTTTTAAGAGTTGGCGTTTCATTATAAGGGTTTACGCAGACCTGTAATAAATATCTGCCTGACCTGTATTTACGGCACCTTTATTTCAGGTTGAAGCAGGTTCAGATTCGGGATTACTCTTATGATATTTTATAAAGTAGCTGCGTATTTTCATTCTGAGTACTCCCCAGAGAGCCTCACTGAAGATGCCTCCCGACATTTTTGAGGTACCTGATTTCCTGTCTGTGAATATTATTGGGATTTCAACTATTTTGTAACCCAGTTGCCATGCAGTGAATTTCATCTCTATCTGGAAACCGTAGCCCACCGATTTAATATGGTGAGGTTTCAGATCATCAAGTACCTTCCTTTTGTAGCATACGAATCCGGCAGTGGTATCCATAACCTTCATTCCTGTAATACACCTTACGTAGGATGATGCAAAATAGGACAGGAGCACTCTCGAAAGCGGCCAGTTGACGACGTTGACGCCACTTATATACCTTGAGCCGATGGCAACATCGGCTGAATCGTCATTACATGCTTTAAGCAGTCTTACCAGGTCTTCAGGGTTATGCGAAAAGTCGGCATCCATTTCGAAGATATACTGGTAATCACGGTCGAGAGCGAAGCTGAAACCCTCGATATAGGCTGTACCCAGACCAAGTTTGCCCGGCCGTTCCACGAGATGGAGGCCGCTGAATGACTCCTGTAGTTGCTTTACCAGGTCTGCAGTGCCGTCGGGTGAGTTATCATCAATGACAAGAACATCGAACTGTACAGGTAAAGAAAAAACAGCTCTTATTATGGCTTCAATATTCTCCCTTTCCCTGTATGTTGGTATAATAACTATATTTGACATCTGTCCGATATTGTTGCGAAAATAAGCAAATTCGGCTAATAGTGTTTTTATTACGTGTATTATTTAAGCCGGCAGATGGCTTTAAGCATAGATCTGTTGTTTTTCACGGGAGTAGTGATTATGTAACGAAGGTATGAAACGGAAATTTTATGTTCTATTGATAGTCCTTTTTACGGGTGTCCCTGTGATAGCCCAGGATTTCATCTGGAAAGCCGGATTGTTTTCATTTTTTGATAACAGGGAGTTTGCAGGGTCACAGTATACAATACCCCAGACCATGGCCGGGCTGGCACTAACCCCGCAGGCAGGGTTCAGGTGGGATTCAGTCCATAGTGTTATGGCAGGAGTGAGTACTATTTATGAATTTGGCAGTACCCTTCAGGACGGCCGTCTCTTTCCGGTGGTATACTACAGGTATTCAAGGGAAAACATGAGGTTTATGATGGGTTCTTTTCCCAGGAGTGGCATTACTGAGAGGTTTCCGCGGTATTTCTTCCAGGACTCAATATATTATTACAGGCCTGTGATGACAGGCTTTTATTTCGGAGTAGGGGATGAGGATGATTATCTTGATCTTTGGGTTGACTGGACCGGGCGGAAGTCAGTCCTGGTGCGTGAGACTTTTTTCACCGGCCTTGCGGCAAGACTTAAAAGGGATATGTTTTATATAAAGGGGACAGGACTTATGTTTCATTTTGCCGGCAAGGATGCCCCTGTTGAAGATGATGCCCTTCACGACAATATGCTTTTTCAGGCCGTTGCGGGGATCGATCTCAGTGAAAGGACCCGGTTTGACAGGCTCGAGGCTGAGGCGGGCTGGGTGACAGGTCTGGAGAGGGCAAGAGCTGAGAATACAGGCTGGATTAGTCTTAACGGCTTTGTGGCAGCAGCAGCGATAGAGAGTGGCTTTGTAGGGCTTAGAGCTTCCTTTTATACCGGGACCGGGCTCATGCATTTCTATGGCGACCATGGGAATCAGCTTTACTGGGGTGATCCGTCGTACAGGGCCCGGAACTATGGCAGGACCGACCTTTATATAAGATTTTTAAGGGAACGTACTGTAGATCTCGAGCTTACCTGGTCGGTTCATTTTATGGAGAGCCGTGTTTACAATGAACAGATGCTTAAGCTGAAGGTTGATATAGGGAAGCCCTGATTTCTTTTTCAGGCCAAAGATCATGTTATCAAAGGCTTGAAAAATATCTTCAAATAAATCAGATTTTTTTTCAAATCTATGCTTGTGGGTAAGAAATCCTTTTCTATATTTGCACCCGCTTTCAGAGCGAAGAGTTGATTGAAGGGACGGGAAAAGACAGTTTTTGGCGGCGTGCAATAGGAGATAAAAGAGGAAGAGAGAGCCGGAAAAAATAGTCTTAAAATTTTTGGAGGG
>JAVEZD010000138.1:0-5879 GCA_034003165.1 Bacteroidales bacterium
GTTATTACAAGATTATGCCGCCTGGCATGGGATTTAGTTATAGTTGCCAAATTTCGGTGATTATTCATATTTCAAAAATATTTCCTATCTTTTTATTTCCGTTGCATTTCTTAATCATGGGAAAATTATTCAGGAACAAATATCATATTGGATCTATCAGATACAAGGGGTATGATTATTCATCGCCGGGGATGTATTATGTTACCATATGTACAAAAGACAGAAACCATTATTTCGGAGAAATTAAAAACGCGGTCATGATTTTGTCGGGGGCAGGGGAAATTGCACAACAATTATTAAAAGAAATCCCGTTGCATTTCCCATTTGCCGGATTGGATTAATACATTATAATGCCCGATCATATTCATTTAATAATCATTATTAATGAAACAAAAAAAAATCAAAAATCGATTAACCGGAATGATGATGCCGTTACATCATCATTTAACGATAATGATTCGTTGACGGGGATGGTAGATCCGTTGTATACAACGGATCCGTTCTATACAACGGATCTACAACAACCATCAACAAACATTGGTAACAGGGATATAAATCCAAATAATACCGGGGGGACAAAAAATATGCATTTTTCATCAATATCCCCATCATCCGGGTCATTGGCGACAATCATCCGGTCATACAAATCGGCCGTTACCTTCCGTGCCCGGTGTATTGAACCCGGTTTCGCATGGCAATCAAAATTCTATGATCACATCCTCCGCACCAATGCCGCTTTGGCCCGTATCCGAACCTACATTAAAAACAACCCATCAAGATGGGGAAAATGATTGCATAATACACAAACCGGTCAAATTTACCACCTTCCCGTCCTGGGCGCCTGGCAGCAGGAATTTACATTTTAAAGTTTGACGACAGGGAAGCAGATATTTGTAAAATGATCAAAATATAATACATTCGTACTACTTGTCATATATTCACGTAAAACTGATGAATAGAATACAGGAACGGTCAGTCTGGAGAAAATATCTTCAGATCCGCGAGGTCAATATCTTCATAGCTCTTGTAGGACTTGTTATCCTGATGAGTCTGCTGAGCCCTTACTTCCTGAAGACTGACAATATATTCAATGTATTGAGGGGGATGTCCACTATCGGCATTATGGCTATCGGACAAACAATGGTCATCATTACCGGAGGTATTGATCTGTCGGTAGGATCTCTTATGGCTGTATCGTCGATGCTGACAGCAAGATTGTTAACGATACACGATGAAAATGCATTTATGGCAGTGCTCGGTGGTCTCCTTTTCGGTCTGATACTGGGTACAATTAACGGTCTGATCATAACTAAATTCAGGATCAATGCTTTTATTACAACCCTGGGAATGCTGAGTATTGGGCGAGGTCTGACGTATCTTCTGGCAACCGGTACCAGGGGTGGAGTCGCTTCTAATATTCCGATGCAGAATGAATCAATAGTTTTCATGGGTAATGGTTACCTTGGGCCGGTACCCTTCCCTGTTATAATATTACTGTTCCTGGTGATTCTAGCTGCTGTTTTCCTTAAACGGACAGTATTGGG
Source organism: Bacteroidales bacterium (assembly GCA_034003165.1). Classification (GTDB taxonomy): domain Bacteria; phylum Bacteroidota; class Bacteroidia; order Bacteroidales; family VadinHA17; genus LD21. The sequence continues at coordinate 1,545 of JAVEZD010000138.1, forward strand.
GAGGTATATCTATGCGATTGGAAGTAATGAAAGATCAGCAAGACTGTCGGGTGTCCCGGTAAATAAAGTCCGGGTCTTTGTATATGCCATTACCGGTTTTTTTTGTGCCCTTGCCGGGATCATTGTGACCGGCCGTCTGTCAACAGCCGCGACAAACATAGGCATCGGCAATGAATTGGATGTTATCGCTGCTGTTGTTATAGGTGGGGCCAGTCTGCAGGGGGGGGAGGGCACTGTAACCGGCGCGATAATAGGGGCTACCATCATGGCAATTGTGAGAAACGCTTTCGTTCTGCTGCACATACCGAACCATTTTCAGACTATCACGATCGGAATAGTGATAATTATGGCAGTCGGACTGGATCAGATCTTAAACCGTAAATCAAAAAATTAATAAAGCCTGAAAATGTACAGAAATATTATTTTGCTGCTGCTGGCTTTAATGCCTGTATTCTATTCCTGTCAGACAACCTCGGCAAGGAAGAGTTCGAGGGAATTGCCTGTCCCTCCGCCATATTTCTCAGAAGGACGTGCTGAGGATCAGGGTATTGTAATGCCTGTGGAAAACAAGGAAAACGAAAAGATCCGTATCGCATTTCTGGCAATGGAAACAAATCCCTGGTGGGTACCTGTAAAGGCAGGTGTGATGGAAGCCAAAGAAATACTGAAAGACTATAATACTGAAGTGGACTGGATAGTAGCCGGCGACAGGCATACAGCAGATGTCTTCGGAGTTGCGCTCGAAGCCGTTATCGCTCAGAATTATGACGGGGTGGCCTGTCTTGCAGGCGATGAGGGAATGATCCCTTTTATTAAGAAGGTCGTCGATGCCAACATTGCCTTGGCTACATATAACTCCGAGACAAATAGTGAATCGGCCAGGGCATTTTTTGTTGGCGCCGATAACTATGTTCAGGGAAGAATATGTGGTGAGAAAATGGCTCAGCTTATAGGAGGAAAGGGAGAAGTAGCAATAATAACAGGATTTTTTGCAGTGGAAGCGCATGAACTGAGGCGAAAAGGGTTTAAAGATGTGATAAGCGGGAACTATCCGGGTATAAAGATCATCGGGGAAGTCGAAAATACCGATCTGGCAGATATAGCATATAATCAGGCTACCGATTTCATGAGCTCCAATCCCGGCCTTTCGGGTATTTATATTACTGCAAGCGGCCAGTTTGGAGCTGCAAATGCTGTTAAGGATAGTGGTAAAAAAGGTGTGGTAAAGGTCGTTTGTCATGATTTCTTACCTGAGACAATGGGACTTGTTAAGGAAAACGTTATTCAGGGTCTGATAGACCAGAGTACACGGCTTCAGGGACGCGACCCGGTTATAAGACTATATAATTATATCGTCGGAGGAGTCGTTCCCCCCTTTGGAAAACTGTTACTCGATACTCCGGTTGCCACTCCTGAGAATATAGGCCTGTACTGGTCAGACTTTTTTGTTCAGTGATACTATTAAACCATATCTGACTCTAAAAAACGGGACCATGCCGGACGAATCAGACTATATACTTCACACTAAGGCTGTTTCGAAGTATTTCGATGGTGTTCAGGCTCTTTCGGGCGTCGATCTGGAAGTCCGCTACGGCGAGGTTCATGCAGTCGTTGGCGAGAACGGGGCCGGAAAGACTACACTGATGAATATCTTAGGGGGAATTATTAAACCAGACAGCGGGACCATTTTATTTAACGGAAAGAAGATCGATCTGGATTCGCCTCTCGATGCATTCAGGGAAGGTATTTCTACGATTCATCAGGAACTGACAATGATGCCTCATCTGAGCGTGATGGAAAATATTTTTATGGGTAGTTTCCGGAAGTTTAACATTTCATTCAAAGGATTCATTAACCGTAATAAACTGTTGAATGCTGCCAGGGAAGCCCTTCAAACAATTGAACTGTCAGTTGATCCGGAAACGCAGGTGAAAGACCTTAGTGTTTCAGAGCAGCAGGAAATTGAGATCATAAAAGCGATAACATCCGATTCGCGTCTCATTATTATGGATGAACCAAATTCATCGCTGACGGATCTTGAGACTAAACATCTGTTTGAGATTATCGGTAAGCTCAAAGACAGAGGGGTATCAATCATTTATGTATCACATAAGATCGAGGAGGTCCTTCGTATAGCCGATACTATTACTGTTCTGCGCGACGGAATGAAAACAGGGACAATTAAAAGAAGTGAAGCGACTACCGGTCTCTTGTTCAGTATGATCGCAGGTAGAGAGAGAACAAAAACATCGTCGGCCCGGAATAGCAAAGCCGGGGAGGTCCTTCTCAGGGCAAAGGGTTTATGCGGTAAAAGGTTCAGTAATATCAGTTTTGATCTTAAGAGGGGAGAGGTGCTTGGGTTTTATGGGCTGGTAGGATCAGGGAGGAGTGAGCTTGCCCGTGCTTTGTTTGGAGCAGATCCTCCTGCAGGAGGGAATATTTTCCTTGATGACAGTCAGGTGGTCATAAATTCACCACGTAAGGCATTAAACCTGGGAATAGCTATGGTCCCTGAGGATAGAAAGGAACTGGGATTATTCATGAACCTGCCTGTATTTGTGAACATGACTATTTCAAATCTGAGGGACCTGAGTAATCTGAACTTCATAATAAAGCAAAAAAAGGAAAAGAAATTACTTAATGATTATCTGAGGTTGCTTAACATCAGAATCGGCCGGAGCAGCCAGCCAATAAAGACTCTCAGCGGGGGCAATCAGCAAAAAGTTGTTCTTGCCAGAAATCTGATGACAGATCCGAAGGTCCTTATTCTTGATGAACCGACCCATGGTATAGATATAGGTGCCAGAGAAGAGGTTCATCGTCTGATATCAGAGTTGACCGGCAAAGGAGTGGGGGTTATCTTTATATCATCGGAGATGCCTGAAATAATGTCGGTTTCTGACAGAGTAGCTGTTTTGCATGAAGGACAGCTTGCTGGTATCTATGACCGGGAGGATGTAACAGAGGAAAAGCTTATTGCTTCTGCAACCGGTTATAACCTGCAAATTTAAAAAGTATGAAGCCGGATCTTTTCATAGGTATCGATAGCAGCACAACAGCAACAAAAGTAATTGCATGGGATTCCGTGGGGAGGAGTATTGCGCAATCTTCCTGCAGTATCCCGTTGAGTTCTCCGAAATCGTGTTGGCATGAACAGGATCCGGAAAACTGGTGGAGCTCGGCTGTTAACGCCCTCCGTGATTTACTTCAACAGGTGGATAAAGAGAGGATCGCAGCTATTGCTGTGGCTAATCAACGGGAAACATTTGCAGCCCTTGATTCAAAAGGAGATCCGGTACGTCCGGCAATCATATGGCTGGATGAACGCTGCAGGGAACAGGTTGACAAGTTTGCGCAACTGTTTGGGGATGAAAATCTCCATCGGATCACCGGCAAACCAAAAGATTATGCTCCTGTGGCATACCGTCTTGCCTGGATGAAGGAGCACGAACCTGAGTTATACAAAGAAGCTTCTGTTTTCAGTGATGTGCAGGCTTATCTTGTTAACAAACTAACAGGAAGTTTTAAGACCAGCTGGCCGAGTGCCGATCCAATGGGGATATTTGATCTTGAAAGGAAGGAATGGTCGCAGGAGATCCTGAGACAGCTGGATATAACTCCCGAAAAGTTGCCTGTAACTGCTTGTCCGGGTACCCTTTTAGGGTATGTAACAGAAGCTTCTGCCAGACTAACGGGATTGCAGGCCGGGACACCCGTTGCAGCAGGAGGCGGGGATGGTCAGTCGGCCGGGCTTGGTGTGAATGCATTGACACCATCACGGGCATATTTAAACCTGGGGACAGCAGTTGTTTCGGGATCATATATTCAGAATTATAGAGTTGATAAGGCTTTCAGAACAATGGCAGCCTGTTCAGATGAAGGTTACTATTGCGAAACAAGCCTGCGTTCGGGCAGCTTTCTTATTGACTGGTTCCTCAATAAGGTGGTTAAAGCAGATCTGCCGGGGCAAACGGATATATACGAAATTATGGAAGAAGAGGCAAGAGCGACAGAAGCCGGCAGTGAAGGATTGTTTGTACTTCCCTACTGGAATGCTGTTATGAATCCTTATTGGGATCCTGATGCCCGGGGATGTATTATCGGACTCTCTTCAGGACATGGCAGGGGTCATATCTACAGGGCGATACTGGAAGGTATTGCGATGGAGCAATCGCTTGCAACCGATCTTGTGGAGAAAGCTGCAGGAATAAATATTAAGGAATTCGCTATTATTGGCGGCGGAGCGAAAAGCAGCCTGTGGAGACAGATCATTTCCGATATAAGTGGCAGAAAGATACTTCAGATGGCTACCGGGGAAGCTTCTGCACTCGGAGC
>JAVEZD010000139.1:0-5831 GCA_034003165.1 Bacteroidales bacterium
CAGGATATTGCTGCAGCAGGGAGTGTTTGAGAGCCTGATGGGTAATGAAAATCTTACCGTTGTGGTTTCGGGAGTTCCCCTGCGTGACTTTTCACAGAACATGACTGAGTTGCTGGTTGATTATTTTGAAAGAAAAAAGGTCACGGCCGGAGTGGATTATGACCCGGAAATAGAAATGCTAATGTTTGCCAATGCTATCAAGGGCTTCGCCATGACATCAATATTTTCTCCCGAACTCTACCAGGGCGATTATCTTGAAAAAGTTACTGAAGCCTTTTTAAAACGATATAAATAAGTTTCAGTTATATGGGGAACTTAATATTGAAAAGTGTTATTAATACTGTAAATGTTTGTCGAATCCGGATGAACAATGTCCGGAAAGTTTAAAATATTCTGCAAATGAAAAATGGAGCTTACTTATTGATGTTTTTGGCCGCTATCCTTGTGTTTTCAGCCAGTCTTCAGCCTGTTTTGGCCCAACAGCTGACTGCAAAGGATATTATAACAAAGGCCGATGAGAAATTCAACGGGGAGTTGTCGGGTTACAGTGTAATGAGTATGACGATCGTGCGTCCCACCTGGCAGAGAACAGTTGAGTTCAGATCGTGGTCACTGCAGGATGATTATGCTCTTACCCTTATCACAGCACCGGCACGCGAAAAGGGTCAGACTTTTCTTAAAAGGGGTAATGAGATGTGGAGTTGGAACCCTGCCATTAACAGGCTTATCAAACTGCCTCCTTCGATGATGTCGCAGGGCTGGATGGGTTCTGACTATACCAACGATGATATCCTGCGCGAATCATCAGTTGTCGATGACTATACCCACACCCTTGAGGGAAATGAAGAGGTTGATGGTCGTCTATGCTACAGAATCGGTCTTGCTGCAAAGGAAGACGCCGGTGTGCTCTGGGGCCGTCAGGTATGGTGGGTCGACAAAAATGAATTTGTTGTTCTGAAAGCCGAATTGTATGATGAGGATGACTTCCTTGTAAGAACAGAAAGGGGGATGGATCTCAGAACCATGGACGGCCGTTTTATCCCCACAACCATAGAGCTTATCCCGGCAGAAGAGCCGGGCCGCAAAACCATTCTAAAGATTATTGAAGTGAAATTCAACATCCAACTTGAAGAGAGCTTCTTTTCACAGCAGAATATGAAAACAATAAGGTAACAATACCTAAGCCATAACCTCATGAAAGACTATCAGCTTGCCTGGAGAAATCTGTGGCGTAACAAACGAAGAACCCTCATCACTGCAGCATCAGTCTTCTTTGCAGTGTTCTTTGCGCTGGTGATGAGGTCGTTTCAGCTCGGGACCTACGAGAAGATGTACAGTGATGTAATCCAGTCGTATTCAGGCTACCTTCAGCTTCAGAACAGTGACTATCTTGATGAACAGGGTCTCGATAATGGCTTCGTAATAAACGGGGAACTGATTGCAACCATAGAAAATGACCCGGATGTAACCGGGGTTATCCCCAGACTTGAGTCATTTGCACTGGCAGCGGCTGATGACAGAACCCAGGGTGTTATGGTTATCGGGATGGATCCGGCAAATGAACAAAAGGGTCTGAATATCAGGGAACGTCTTGTAAGATACCGCCTTTCTCCTGAGGCTATTGCTGCCCTCAGGGAAAATGATTTGCCCGAACGTACGTCAAGGTTGCTGGATGTCTTTGCAGACGAAGTCTATACTGATGCGGAAAGCCTTATATCTGATATGGGAATCTCCAGATCTGACACTGGTGCTGTGATGCCTCTTTTCAGGAGATATTCATCACTGGAAAACGGACATCTCATTCCTTCCGACTCAGGACTGGCTGTAATTGGCTATGGTCTGTCACGTTATCTCTCGGCAGACGTGGGCGACACCATAGTATTGGTTGGCCAGGGTTATCATGGGACTTCGGCGGCCGGTCTTTTTAAGGTAAAGGGAATAGTGAGCATGCCCAATCCCGAGATTGACAATGCATTTGTTTATATAACCCTTGATGATGCACGTTATCTATATGCCGCACCGGGACTGGTTACTTCGGCCATAATTAATATAAGGGAGACAGGTGACAGGGAGTTGCTTAAGACCCGGGAGAGGCTGTCGGAGGTTTGCAGCGACGGCCTGGTTATCCGCGACTGGAAGGAGATGAATGCCCTGTTGCTGAACCAGATGGAAGCTGACAACAAGAGCGGGGCCATAATGATAGGCATCCTTTACCTTGTTATTGCTTTCGGAGTCTTTGGAACAGTACTTATGATGATGGCTGAGCGCAGAAGAGAATTTGGCATGCTCGTTTCAATAGGAATGCAGAAAATAAGGCTGGCCGGTGTCATCGCCATGGAGATGCTTTTCATAGGCTTTCTGGGTGTGGCTGCCGGTGTGGCTGCGTCGTTGCCGGTGGTGTTCTTCGGTTATGCCCGGCCACTTCGTTTTACAGGAGAGATGGCGAAGATGTATGAGGACTATGGTTTCGAACCCGTTATGCCCATGCTTCTGCCCGACACCTACTACCTCTGGCAGGTGGTAATAGTGATGCTGATACTGGTGGTAGCCATCACCTTCAGCGTACGCAGGATATTTAAAATGAATGTTGTAAATGCCATCAGGGCTTAAGAATAAAAAGAATGATAACATCCCTTGCATGGAAGAATGTATGGAGGAACAGGACCAGGAGCCTGACCGTAATAGCGGCCGTCACAGTGGGCGTTTTTGCCGGTGTGTTTGCAATGGCTGCCATCAACAGCTCCATTGTTCAAAGGATCGATGCTGCCGTTAACGAGGAGCTGTCTCATATCCAGGTTAACAATACAGAATTCCGGAGCAACAGCGGGATTGGCAATGTGATAGCGGAGCCTGAAATGATTATCGGGGTGCTTGAGAATACGCCCGGAGTTACCGATGTAACCAAAAGAGTGATAGTACGGGGTATTGCTTCGACATCTGCCGGGAGTTCAGGCGTGGAGATCTCCGGGATAGATGTTGAAAAGGAGCAGGAGATGTTCTCTCTGAAGGATCGTCTAATCCCCGGAACCGGAACTTACTTTGGTACAGGCACAAGGCTTAACAGTGCATTCATTGGAGAGAAACTGGCGAAGGAGCTGTATATAATAAGGTATATACTCACTGAAGAGTCGAAAGGTAAGCTTGAAGAACAGGGCCTGCCATCCGCTATTAGCGGGAAACTAACGGAGATTGTTGGCCAGAGGTTTACCACTGAGAAAAAGTTAAACGAAACCTTGTCTGTACTGCTCACACCCAGGGAGATAAAGGAATATGGTATGATGATAAGGGAAGCTGCCTGGTCGTACCGTGAAGGATCAAGGATCATCCTTACCTTCCTTGATGCACACGGAGTCCAGACCGGTGCCGCATTCAGGATAAGCGGAATCTACCGGACCAATAACGACCTCTTTGAGGCAACTGCGGTATTTGTTCCCGGTAATGAATTACTAAGGCTCACAGGACTGGAAGAGGGGCAGTGTCACCGTATCATTGCCCGGCTTGAAGATAATGATATGACCGACGAGGTGACTTCTCATATAAGGGAGGCGCTTCCCGGACTCGAGGTTATGAACTGGAAGGAGATCCAGACCGATCTGGCCATGATTGCCGACTACATAAACCAGATCTATGGCATCTTCATGGTGATAATACTTGCAGCCCTTGCGTTCGGAATTGTAAACACCATGCTGATGTCGGTACTTGAACGTACCAGGGAACTGGGCATGCTTTCAGCTATTGGAATGAACCACCGCAGGGTTTTCTTTATGATTATGCTCGAGTCGGTGTTCCTCTCTGTTGTTGGTGGGTTCGCGGGAATGGTGGTAAGCGGCATCGTGATAGCCATTACCAATCATACAGGTATCAACCTTGTAAAATACTCGGAGGGGATGGAAGCTTTCGGCTACTCAGCGCACCTCTATCCGTCTATCGGGGCCGATTTCTTCGTCACCCTGACAGTGATGATAGTTCTTACAGGAATAATTTCAGCCATCTATCCGGCCCGGAAAGCCCTTCAGCTTAATCCGGTTGATGCATTAAGGGGAGAATAATGATAAAAACAGCATAGAATGAAAGTTGTAGAGATCAATGAAGTATTCAGGACCTACCATGATACCGAGGTAGAGGTCAGGGCTGTCAACGGAGTTACGCTTAGCTTTGAAAAAGGCGAATTTGCAGTGATAGTAGGACCATCAGGTTCGGGCAAGACAACACTGCTGAACCTCATTGGCGGGCTCGACCGGCCTACCTCGGGAGAGATATTTGTCGGAGGTCACAGGCTGTCGGAGCTTAAGCCTTCGGAGCTGATTGATTTCAGAATGAGACATATAGGGTTCGTCTTCCAGTCATATAATCTGATACCCGTTCTTACTGCTTCAGAGAACATAGGATTCATCCTGAATCTTCAGAAATGGCCAAAGGAGAAACGTATAGAACGAACCAATGAGCTTCTGGCAGCAGTGGGCCTTTCAGACAGGCATGGAAGCCGTCCGTCGCGACTCTCGGGGGGGCAGCAGCAGCGTGTTGCCGTGGCAAGGGCTCTTGCTCCCCGGCCGCAGTTCATCCTGGCCGATGAACCTACAGCCAACCTCGACTCGGCATCGGCTGAGGCACTTCTCGACATAATGGAAAAGCTGAACCGCGAGGAGGAAATGACCTTTATCTTTTCAACCCACGATGTGAGGGTTATGAGAAGGGCAAGGAGGGTGATAACCCTTCAGGACGGAAAAGTTATTTCAGATGAAAGAACAAACCATACGGTATGAAAAGGATACTTCTTACCTTAACAGTAATTCTTGTTATTCATTTTACAGCCTACCCCTTCACTTCTGGTCTCCTGGAAACAGATACCGTATATACTCCGGAAAAAGGCAGATGGCTTAGCTCAGGGGGCTATGCCTCATGGCTTCATATGGCCATGTTTGAGAAACCTTCGGAAATATGGATCAATAACAGCATGTTGCATAACAGGATCAATTTAAAGGCCTATGCAGGCAACAGTCTATCCTTTACCCTTGAAATGAGGAACCGTTTTGTAACAGGCGACATGGTACGGCTGGATCCTTCGTATGCGACCGGGCTGGCTGAAGATGACGGTTGGATCGACATGTCGTGGAACCTCTTAAGCGGAAGTTCATACCTGCTTAATACCATGATTGACAGAGCCAGTGTTGATATTCTGGCCGGACCGCTGCAGATCACTGCCGGACGTCAGAGGATAAACTGGAGCCAGGCTCTCATTTGGAACCCTAACGACATTTTCAATACATATTCCTTTTTTGACTTCGACTATATCGAAAGGCCAGGCAGCGATGCTCTAAGACTGGTATATTCATCAGGACCCTCCTCGGCTGCTGAAGCCGTCGTTAAGGTTGGTTCAGACAACAGGTTAACGGCAGCCGCCCTGTTCAGGTTCAGTATGCTAAACACCGACCTGCAGTTTTTTGCAGGCGAGACTGATGAGGAGTACTTCACTGCAGGGACGGGATGGTCCGGGTCTGTAGGATCGCTGTCACTCAGAGGAGAGGCTACGTTTTTTGCCCCGTTCAGGGGATCGGATGAGGAGAAAAGCACCTTTCTGGCCACTGTTGGTGCCGACAGGGTTTTTTCAGACAGGGTGACGACCATGCTGCAGATAATGTATTCAAGCAATCCCCTTGATCCCGGAAGTTTTACAGAGCTTTACGAAGGTTCACTTAGCGCCAGGCAGCTGGCTTTCTCCGAATTCAGCGCAGCCGGACAGTTTACTTACTCCCCATTACCTTTGCTTAACCTCTCGCTGTCGGGAATCTGGTTCCCCGGACTGGATGGCTTCTATGCCGGTCCTGCGGTCG
>JAVEZD010000140.1:0-5710 GCA_034003165.1 Bacteroidales bacterium
CAGAAGAACTTTAATGCAGGTATTGAGAATGCTAACAAAGGACTGGCCCTTGAGACCGGAGATGCTGAAGCAAAAGCCAAATTCTACTATCAGCTTGCCGTTGCGCAGGCTGGCAAGGGTGACACCTCAGCTGCATGCGGTTCATTTAAAAACGCCTTGTACGGTCCCTTCCTCGAAGCCTCAAAGGCCCAGAGATCAAATCTTAAATGTGAATAATACAGGCCGCTCAGGCACTGCCTGAGACCCATATGTAATATATAAAAGGCCGGACCTTTACATAAAGGGACCGGCCTTTTCTTATTTGAGATAAGTTAAGTTTTAAAAAGTCACAACTTCCCAGAAGGCTTTTTTCGGTTTCATAGTCTCATCGAATAAAAGCGGATAGTGCTTCCCTCTTACCGGTGTACGCCGGTCAAGCCACGACCCTCTGTCTGAAAGGTTCCAGAATGTGACACCGGTGAGAACATCTTTCTTATCGCGGAAAACATCGAATGCCATCTTGTAGAAATCGATCTGCCGCTGCTCTCTCTCTGGCGTAAAACCTGTGTTAAGTGTATCTGACCTTGAAGTATATATTGATACATCAAGCTCTGTAATCTGTACCTGCAGGCCCAGAGAAGAAAATTTGCCGATCGACTCCCTTATCGCGTCTTCTGATGAACCGGGAATCTCAAAATCACCCTCCCCCGGCTGAGCCAGTTGTCCCACATGTCTCGGACCGCCAATGTTCCAATGTGCCTGGATTCCAACCCCATGAATAGGGACACCCTGGTCAAGCATCTTTTTAAGCATCTCATATGTCTTTTCCCTCTTTGCCGGATTCTCAGTGTTGTACTCATTATAGAAAAGAACAGCATCGGGATCGGCCTCATGTGCCCATTGAAATGCTTTGGCTATAAATTCATCACCGCATATTTTGTAATATAGCGTCTGCCTGTAACCCACGTTTGCAGGATCAAGGTTGTCAATTGCCTCATTTACTACATCCCATGCATATATCTTACCTTTATAGCGTGTAACTACCTGTTTGATATGTTCTTCAAGCCTGGCAAGCACAAGTTCCCTGGAAGCCTGATTTCCAAGCGAATCCACAAACATCCATTCACCGGTCTGGTTATGCCAGCAGAGAGTATGTCCCCTGACCTTCATCCCGTTTTCCTGAGCAAATTCTATAATCCTGTCTGCTTCTTCCCATTCAAACCTGCCCTCCTCTGGTTGTATCAGCGCCGGTTTCATGACATTCTCAGCTGTCAGACTGTTAAAATGCTTCTTAATGAATTCTCCGTTCTCTCCCTGAAGTGATCTGGGTGAAACGGCTACCCCGACCGGAAAATAATCTATATAGAAATCTTTAAGTCCTTTCAGGGAATCGGATGCGCTTAACTCTTTACTGCTGCCGGTTCCCGTGCAACTGCTTAGCAATAGTATGCCGGTTACAAATGCTATTGCCGAAAAGAATGCAAGCGGATTTTCTTTTAAAAAAGGGGGCTTTTTCATAATATCAAGGTTTATGATTATACTCTTTACGCGTTTATCAATATTGAAATATTAATCCTATGATAACTATTTTCTGAAATCAACAGTTATCTTACCTTCTGCTTTTGTCAGGTCGACCTCTTTTGAAACTCCATCGACTGTAATCCTGTACTTTCCATAAAAGGCAGGTACTGAAAATATTCCTTTCTTACCTGCTACTCCCGACTCTTTTGTCCACCATTCATTAAAAATAAGATCCTGGTAGGCGTCTGCTGATGGCGTAGGGGTCCAGTCGCGTTTATACAAAGATGAAGACGGTATCCAGTTGGCACCTTCCCAGAAGCCCCACATTATTATACCTTCGACGGCAGGATGTGCAAAGCAAAGCCTGTAGAAATCAACTATCTCTCTGGCCTTTGCTATCTCCTGTTCCTCAGTAAGCTGTTCGTTTTTCAAGGTGGATCTCATTCCCGGGATATTGAACTCAGTAATACGTATTGGCAGGTTGAAACCTGCGAGTGAGTCGAGAGCATCCTTAACAAACTTCCTGTCGAAGGTTTCAAGAAAACTGTGCCCCTGAACACCGATTCCGGCTATTGGGACACCCTCCTTAAGCAACTTCCTTATATGAGCCATATACTCGGGCAGGCCAATACCCAGGGGAGAGTCGTTGATTAGTATATCATAATCGTTAAGCCAGAATTTTGCATCCGGATCACCCTCGTGTGCCCATTCAGCCATTAGTTTTGTTATTTCAGGCCCCAGCCTGTCCTCGTAGTAGTTGCCATGTATCATTTCGTTATTAAGATCATACTCGGCAAACCTTCCCTTATAGTATTTGGTAATCCTTATTGCCCTGTCCCTGATCCTCTGCCTCAACTCATCATCATCAAGTTCTGCAACCCATTGCTGTACATATTGCTGACCCGTATTGGGTGATTTGAAGATTCCCCAGAAAAGGTTATGACCTCTCAATGGGATGTTATTCCTTTCGGTCCATGCAAGTATTGAATCTGTAACGGCATAATTCTCATTGTCTTTCCGGGGCTCCATAATTGCCCATTTAAGGGAATTCTCAGTAACGGCGGAGTTGAAATTTTCAAGAAATTTCTGCTTGAACATTTCCATGTTCTCAGCAGACATGCCGCGGCCTCCAAGACTGTTAGGGATGGCGCATCCGAACCAGAATTCATGTCTGATCTGATCAATGTTAACCTGTGAGCCTTTCCTGGCTTTTACTACCAGTTCACCCTTCCTGTGCTTTGCAATGTCATCATCATATCCTGAACTCTGCGCATACATCTCAGGAATGATCGTGAAGGCAGTGATAAAGCATAAAAGAAAAGATACAATTGATTTCATTATCCTGTAATTTTCCATATCGTTGACTTTTGGGATAATTATAACATTTTTAATTTATATAAGGAACCCGGATCTCCGGAATGTGAACTTATTTTCTTTCTGAAAAAAATCTACCGGCACATTCTGACTCTAAAAAAATATTATACCCTTGAACTTCAATTTATCCACTCTGCAATTCTCTGAGAATGCCAGTGTTGTTGATTTATCTCCTTACTCTGCAGGAAATGAAACTTTTGTCTATACTTCCCCCGCAGATTTCAGGAAAAAAGTAGCGACGGCATAACAGCCATCGCTACTTAATACTCTATCCTTTAGTCAGGATGCTAAAGAGGTATCACAATGTAAGGGGCATAATTATACTTTATGGTACCTACGCCATCAAGGCCTGTGGCAAGGGCTCCAACCCTGAAATAGTAGTTCCTGTGAACTCCGAAACCATTCCTTGTAGTGGCCTGGTTTGCAGCCAGGTCAATGGTAATGGTGTGGGTAACAGCAGGATCCACCTCTGTCCCTGCCGGGAAACTAATTGTTGGCACACCCTGAGATACCGACGTCCCGGTTCCTCTGTTAAGTGATTTTTTAACATACTCACCTACATACATATCGCTCCAGGAATACAGTCTCACTCTTGCGAGTCTTACGTCAGCACTTCCGGGTTCAAGATTAAATGTAGCTACAATCAAATTATTGGCAGCATCATGAGTAATGGACAGATTCTTGATACGGATAAAAGGCACTACGGTAAAGTCGATCTTGTTATCTCCCGGTTTAATGGTCTCCTCCTGGGTGAAAGGAAAGAAGTTACAGCTTGTAAAATCGAATCTGTAATCGTTTGAAAAAACAAGGTTATTACGGTATTCACCATTCTGTTTTATAAGCCATGTTTTCCTTACCGGGTTGTCGGCAAATTGTCCCAGCTCATAAACACCTATGGTTGAGCCTGTAGACGAGTTAACATCTGTTTCGACGAGACCTCCTCCCTGGGAATCAAGAATAGAACCATACACCTTGGCATCAGGCAAAGGATAATTGTCTATCTCGCAGGATGAAACTGTAAAAAGAAGAGATCCGATAATGAAAATCAAATAATATAATTTTTTCATATCTGCAGATTTTAAGATTAATATTCAGGGTTTTGAATCAGCAAGTTAGTTGCTACACCCGGTATCGACATATAATAAGCCCTGGGCTGAAATGAAAATCCCTGGTTTCCCTCATCATAATAGTTATTGACACGCAGGAATGCATATTTCGGAGGATTCTGCCTGAGGTCAATAACTGGCACAAGGGAACGTCTTCTTGTCTGACCACCGAACCTTATATGAGAATCTCTCCTTCTGATAAGATCCCAGTAACGATGGTTCTCGAAAATAAGTTCAACCCTTCTCTCCTTAAGAACATTTTCTATTGTAAGAGGGATATCATCAGTATGTGCCGCCCTTTTTCTTATTGCATTAAGGTAAGTTGCAGCTAGTCCTTCATCCCCAAGTCCGCTTTCAACAACAGCTTCAGCATAGTTAAGATAGATCTCTGCAAGGCGGATGTCGATCCATCCCTGGGTAGAACCATACATTCCAAGGTTTGATACAGTCTTGGTCTCCTGCAGGAATTTCCTGAGTGCAAAACCTGTGCTGCTGTAATTGGCCTGTGCAGTACCAAGGGCACCAAAAGCAGAGTACCCGCTGATATTGTTCGAACCGTAAGTGTAATAGGTTTTGGAATCAGGACCAACAACTGTGGCATCTGTATAGATCTCAGGTTTCCCTTCGGGTCTGATCAGACCTCCCTGCATGTTTATCAGAATGCCTTTGAACGTCGAGCCAGGTAGCAAAACACTGGCATGTAGCCTGACATCCTTGTCGGCAAAAGGCTCATACTGGCTATCATAATATACAAAAGGAATGGCAGCCAGCTGATCGTTGGTCAGACCTTTCGGATCGGCAATGTAAGTATCCTCATTATCTGTACGTGTTATTACCGGAGAGCTGCTTCCTGTCCCATCATCTGTGTAATCTTCAAATACATCTACCACATCAAGCGTTGTACCCCATCTTGATGACATGTACAGCGTATGATAAACAGCCTGTTTGGGGTAAAACCAGAAATCTGTTACATGACCCTGTCCGCTTGCGCTGGATCCGTCGATATACGATTTCATGAAGATTATCTCAGGGTTTTGGTAAGAAGGAGATTCGAACATATCCTGGTAATTCTTTGCAGCTTCCTCCCTGTTTGCAGGAGTGGGTTTATAGAGCGCAAACGACGGGTTGGCAATTATCTGCTCAGATGCTTCGATACACTGCTGATAGTAACTATTGGCATCCGCTAAAGTCATGCCTCCGACAAGCTTTGCATCAACAGCTTCGCCAGCCAGAGGGGCCTTATCCCAGAATTTTGCAACAGAGGCAGCATGAAGAGCAGCCCTCGACTTATGTGCAAGTGCAACCCATTTTGTTGCCCTTAAACTACCGTCAGATGGTCTGTCTTCGGGAAGGTTTGCAATTGCAAGGTCAAATTCAGCCATTACAAAGTCATAGGTTGCTTTTTCAGTTGCACGCGGTACCATAACTTCAGAAATGTCTCCTGTGGGTAATGGTTGTGCTTCCTCAATTATCGGCACTCCACCATAACGCTTGGCCATGGCAAAGTAAATATTTGCACGGATGAAATGAGCCTCACCGAAAAGCTGGTTATAGGTTACATCATCAAGTTTACCACCGGATTTGAGAGTAACAATATCATCCAGGAACTGGTTAACATATCTGACACTTGTATAATCCCAGTATTCTGCCAGTCCTGACGTTGGACTGCTGGAATACCCGCTTGGTCCATAAATAATTGCCTCATCACTGTTGGATGCAAGGGACCAGCC
>JAVEZD010000141.1:0-5474 GCA_034003165.1 Bacteroidales bacterium
GCCAAAGATGGGTTTGTTCATCAATTCTTGAAGTATGCCGAAATCTACACTTCACTCGGCCAGAAAGAGAAATCAAACCGGATAAAGATGATGATAGACAGACTGACAGGTATTTCCAAATAGAGGTAAGGGGGGATGGTTCCGTACAATATGACAAATGCGCGATAGCTGAAAGGAAAGATGTGATAAAAAAATATTTCGTATTGATTCTTGCGACTGTCGTTATGCATGGTCTGTTGTTTTCCCTGGAGCGGGTGAAGCCGCGGGTGACCATTGAGGAATTGAGCGATCCTGAAAACCGGCAAAGCCAAAGCCATCCGCTTCTCCACCCTGGAAGCATTGTGCCGGGAGCTGAGCTGTCAGCCCGGCGATATCCTGGAGTACGAGGCGGCGGATAGTGATTTAGAAGAAGGCGCGGGATAGGAAGGAGGAGGAAAAGGGGAGTATTATTATTGTTAAGTCGCACTGTGATGCAATTCGGGTTTGCAGGATGAGAGGAGGATTGAAGAGGAAGAGTAGGATGGCCGACAAACAGATAGGGCCGTCAATTAGGTGGTGGAATTGTTTTCCCGATACATTGCTAATGGAGGTTCTAGAATGCGATTACGATTTCCAGCTTTATTTTTTCTTTCCATTTGTATATTCGCAATTCCCTTCAGACTATTCGGAAATCAGGATTTACGTTTGATCGACAATTGGAATCACGATGATTTAATATACGGGTTTACTCTTGGAGCTGTAATCAATAATGACAGCGATCTTGTCGTTATGTTTTTCAAAAACGGAATCAAGATAACCAACAATGATGAATACTCCTCTTTTGCAAAAGTAGGCCTCGGGCCGGATGAAGTAAATGATTTTACAACATTATGTTTGTACCGAGACAAGATTGCCGAAATAGAGTTACATAGGAAGATAAATATTTTCTCCAAAGTGAACGGCAAATATAAATGTCAACAAACTATTTGGCGGGAAGAAAGGGGCTGCAACCAGAAAGTAACATCGGCAATATTCTTTAAGGGGAAGTGGTATTTTGCCGGCCAAGAATACGATTTTCTGAACTCCAAGGAAAACAAATACTACTTCTTAAGAATTTGCAATGAGAATGGAGAATACATAAAACATCTTATCTCAAGAAAATACTTTATACCAAAGCGTTTAAATCTGATGAGTTTCTATGTTTCCACCGATCAGAAAAGTGTGTACTTTATAGCAGAAGATGATCCTACGATATTTATTATCTCCCCGGATTCATTACGTGTCAACAGAAAAATAAAGCTGGAACTACCCGAATTCTACGTGCCTATGCCGGAAGACTTTTATTCCAAAGAGATCAAGTCTGGCAGCAGCAGCGGTTTTACAATGTCGGATTTTTATACGGCTTTTGAGAAATGGAAAAGCAACTATTCACGTATTACCAATGCTATCATTGAGGATGGAAAATTCATCATTCAAATTCGAACATGTAGTGAAAAATTAGCGCGTTTTGCCCTTATTTTTTACAATCTCGGCTCCTTCAAACAGGAAAATATAGTTTTCACCAACGACTATCTGCTGGCCTCAAAATCAGGCAAATACTATATGTTTCAGAACGGAAACCCCATGATTGATGAGGACGCGGGTGACTTTAGCGTGAACATATATGATCTGCATGATTAGGAGGCTGTTATAAAATCAAAAATCTTTTTTTTTCCGGGGCCATCGGATTGCTTTTTTGGGACCGGAACAGATGGCGCGGTCATGCGCAAGGCAAGTGAATTCCTTGCCGGCCTGGAAGCCTGATCCACCACCAGCACGTGATGAACCGGCTGTTGTTGTCGATCCAAGGCTGAGCAATGGTGCATGTCGCCTGAATCTGGCGGTGGGCAGATTTGTCCTTTGCCCGCCCAGCCGGCGGATTTTAGGTGCGCAGAAACGGTCGAGTGTCTGAATGTACGCATCTTCTGAATTGGCGGGCTGATGTGCCGGGTTGGCAGGGAAATTTTTCCATTCTCCTCTGCTTGGCACTCTGTGTGCTTCTGAAAAAAAACCCGTTGCGGTCCCTTCCCCGGTCGCGGGTAAGTCAGCGGCGGGATGTTATTTCCAGGGAGAGCGGTCATGAAATTGATGCTGAAAGCCGCATTTTCATCTGCCTCGATGTTCACGTGCGTTTCGTGGTATGCAGGAGTGTAATTGAAAACAGGTTCAATTGTTCTTCAGCGGAACTGCATTGCGGTCTTACGAGTGAATGGAGGCCATCATTTCCGATTTTTTATACTTGAATATGATGTGCATGGGGGTATCATTATAATAGAAAACCAGTAACGCAGTGGGGGAAGAGTAATGAGGAAAGCGTTTTTCGTCTTGTTGTTTATAACCAGTCTTTTTCTGGCTGCTTTCTCTGCCTACCAGATCAATCTCAAGGAGCATTTCAGGAGCCTGGTGCCCCACCTGACTCCAGGCGAGGCGGTCCCGGCCGGATCGTTTATGAATGATGGGGACCAACCCATAACACTGCGTGACCATGAGGATAAGCCCATCCTGCTGTTTGTTTTTGAACGCCCCTGTTCGACCTGTACACCCAGCATCACTTTCTGGATGAAGTTGAGCGAGTTGGCTTCCAAAAGGGCTCATATCATGGGAATCATCCAGGACCGCGTGGAGATGATTCGGATCGCCGGGACAAAAAGGCTTCCCTTTCAGTTGATCTCTCCGGTGGACGGTGATGAATTTCTACAAGGCTGGCGTCTGCGCCTCAACCTGGCGCAGACCATTATCTTGAAAGGGAATCGGGTGGAATACGTCAGGCTGGGAAACCTGGGGGGTGCGGATATGCAGGAAATCATGCGGAAACTGCATGAACGGGAGGAAAAATGAAGCGGGTTGTGATGTTGATTGTATTGCTGGTTTTATTGGGGATGTTTACAACGTTTGCGGTCGCGGATGAGGTGACAATTATCAAAAACCCGAAACCGACCTGCGTGGAGAAAGAGTACCGGCAACTTGTCAAGGTAAAGGAATTGCGTGAAGATGAGGATTCCGAGGATTTCCTGGTGGAGCCTCGATCCCTGGTGGTGGATGAGCGCGGTCACATCTTTGCCTGGGACGCGGCCCAGGCGAAAATCTTTCAATACGATCCGGACCTGAGCCTGGTGCGTACGTTCTGTTGCAGGGGCCAGGGGCCGGGCGAGTTCGGCGGCAACGGACCCCGCTTCGTGAGATTGTTTCTCAGGGACAGAGAGATCTATCTGCCGGATGAAATAAACCGCAAGATTATTTGCTTTGATACAAATGGTAACCTGATAAAAGAAACTCCAATGAAACGGAGGGGATTGCAGATCACATCGCTTGCTGTTGACAGCCAGGGTCATATTTATCTTCATAGCGACAACAATCCCGGCAATCCCCATTGCATTGATTGCCTGAAATCCAATGGTGATTTTAACCGCGGATATTTGGACCGGTCGGAAATGCTCGTGGGGTTGTTTTCAATATTCAAACCGAATTCAGGACGGTTTTCGAGCGTCATGCGCGTTGGTTGGTATACCCATCTAAGTGAACTCAACCTTCTCTTCAGCGTGATTCCAAATAACCAACTGTTGGTTTACTTGCCCGCTTCCGGGCAATTCAGGGCTTTTGGTCGGGGCAAACTGAAAGTGTCTGTCAGACTATGGCCGGAGAAAGCACTCCGGGACTACCGTAAAAAAGCCATGAAGCTTTCTGAGCAGCCGGGTGCTTTTGTACCCTTCTTTTTCGGCTTAATTCCGGATCATGACAATGCGGAATACTTTTTTCTCAATTACGGAAATTTTCAAAATGGCGAAAAAAACTACTTATACAAATTCAACCTGTCGGGCGAATTGAATGGAGTCTTCTATATGTCCAATCCCAAGCGTTCATTCGTACAGGTGAATTACAAGAGGAACCATCAATTCTATGCCATCGATCGGAATCAATCCGGCAATTTGACCATAAAAATCTATAAGGAGGAAAATCATGAATAAGCGGCTGTTCACAGTGTCATACTTTCTGTTGGTTATTCTTGCCTTTAGTTTCTCTCTGGTTCTTTCCGGCGCAAAACCTATGGACTGTTACGGCTCGGGTTGCTTTAATATGGCAAAAACCCATTGCGATAATGAATGTGCCAAGCGTTCAATGGTCTGCTTTATTCCACAAAGAGTCTATGGGGCTTGTCTTGGATACTATACGTCTGTTTGTTTATCTCTATGGGGAATTGTATGTGAAGACATGGTCGGCTACGGGACTATTGAGTGTGTGGCTTATGATCCCTGGTGCTACGGGCAATAGGAAAGGAAAGAATTGGAGAGCATCCTTTGCTGATTTGCTTGAAAAGTATTTTGTCAAATAAAACCGCACAAATCTAAGCGATACAATTAATCTCCCGGCAGGTCAGCCATTTCTCTCTTACTTGGTACAAACAGATTCCGGGCCGTTCACCGTTTTTCACCCTGTATTGAATTTGAAGGATGAGTCTCCGGCTTGAAAATAATTTTATAAGCTGAAATAATTCTGATTAAGAACTTTTGCCGGGGGTGTTATAAAAGGGGGAAAGACTGTTTGAGAATCAGAGAGTTGATCGATGGAGAAAAGACAAATGAAAAGTAGTGTTGTTTTTGCTATCGTTTTGTTGATATCTAGTTTTCAATTATTCTCTTTGGAATCAGGGCAAACCTATTCAATCGACCCTATCAGAACCATCGGTGATGATATAAGTGACGATTACTTTTTTGTAAAAATAACCACGGGAATAATCAGCTCCAATCGTGACATTTTCGTTGGAGATAGCGGGGGGAAATTCATCGCCAAGTATTCCTGGGACGGAAAATTTATCAAACGTATAGGGCAAGCCGGTCAAGGCCCCGGAGATTTTCTGAGTGTGACGCGATTTGGAATTGTTGGATCAAAACTCATTACTTATGATATCGACAACCGTAGAATCTGCATATTGACCCCGGAACTGGACATATTGGACTACATCAAGATACACAATCCATTGGTAAGCGGAGATTTAATCCCTGTAGCAGGCGATCGATTTCTTTGTTCTTTTCGCGTCCTCAGTGCAACAAATGGACGCGGAAGGATTGGTTTCATTGATGCGGAGGGTAAGCTGGGCCATTGTTTTTTCCGCCGGGACCAATTCGGAAACACTTCAATGACCAGGGATGATCTCAAATGGGCTTTAGACATGATGGTAACCAATCTCCTGATTGGGTATGACGAACAATCCGATACCATATTGGCCGGGTTTGAGTATCCCGCAATTCCTGCAGAATTTTTTCGATTCAACTCAAAAGGCAAGAATCTGGGGAGCTTCAAACTGGAGATGGGAAATGATCTTATATTTCCAGAGTACAGGAGACATTTCCCTATAAAGGCACCATCCACTCCCATCAAATATTTAATTGTCAGGTCAATTTTGAATCACAAAAATAATTTCTTGGTTCTGACCAGTATCTGTGAAACGCTCAAGGATG
>JAVEZD010000142.1:0-5414 GCA_034003165.1 Bacteroidales bacterium
GCTGATCTGAGGGCAGTACAGGAGATGCTTGGTCATGAATCCATTACCACAACCGAGATTTATACACATATCGACAGAACTTATCTCAGGGATACGCTGATCATGTATCATCCCCGTTCCGGATGATTTTTCTGTTTCAAAAATCCAATTATATTATTAACTTTGCGACTTATTTTCACAAGCATTAATTTAAGTTTATCTCAAAATCATAAAAGTATGTCAAAATTAAAAAGAGTTTATTCATTTGGAAAGAAAGATGCAGAAGGTAAGGCAGATATGAAGAATCTTCTTGGTGGTAAAGGTGCAAACCTTGCTGAGATGTGTCTGCTTGGATTACCTGTGCCTGCAGGCTTCACTATCACAACTGAAGCATGTAATGAATATTATCAGAACAATTGTACTCTTCCCGCTGAGCTTATGCCTGAGGTATGGGCTGCCATGACAAAGACCGAAGAGGCTATGGGTATGAAATACGGGGATCCTGAAAATGCGCTTCTGGTTTCCTGCCGTTCAGGTGCACGCAGTTCAATGCCCGGTATGATGGACACTGTTCTTAACATCGGCCTTTGCACAGCTACCATCCCTGGTTTCCTCAAGAAAACAAACAATCCCCGTTTCGTATGGGACTCATACCGTCGTCTTATAATGATGTATGCCGACGTGGTTATGGAAAAAGCTGAAGGTATAGATCTGGGTGAAGGAAAAGGAATCCGTAAGCAGCTTGATGAGATGCTTGATGAGTTCAAACACTCGAAGGGTTACAAGTCAGACACTGAGATCAGCGCTGATGAGCTTAAGGTTCTTTCAGAAAAATTCAAGGAAAAAGTAAAACAGGTTCTTGGCAAGCCTTTCCCCGATGATGCAAGAGAGCAGCTTGAGGGAAGTATCAAGGCAGTATTCAAGAGCTGGAACGGCAAGAAAGCTGTTTCATACAGAAGGATTGAAGGAATTCCCGATAGCTGGGGCACAGCAGTTAACGTGCAGGCCATGGTATTCGGAAACATGGGTGACACCTCTGCTACAGGCGTGGCTTTTACCCGTAACCCCGCCACCGGCGAGAATCTCTTTTATGGAGAATGGCTTGTAAATGCACAGGGCGAGGATGTTGTTGCAGGTATCCGCACCCCCAGTCCTCTCAATAACGAGACCAAAAACGAGCAGAACAATCACCTTAAGAGTATGCAGGAAGATATGCCCGGTACTTACAAGGAGCTTTGCGATATCAGGGAAACTCTTGAGAAATCGTTCCACGATATGCTCGATATAGAGTTCACCATTCAGGAAGGTACTCTTTACATGCTTCAGTGCCGTGCAGGTAAAAGAACCGGTACAGCCGCCCTCAATATGGCTATGGATATGCTCGGGGAAAAGCTCATCGATGAGAAAACAGCTATTACCAGGGTTGATCCGGTACAGCTTGATGAACTTCTCCATCCTATATGCGACCCGGCTGCCGAGAAAAAGGTGAAGCCCCTTGTTAAAGGTCTTCCCGCTGGTCCCGGTGCTGCCGTAGGTCAGATAGTTTTCACAGCTGAAGATGCAGTTGCATGGTTCCGCAAGGGCAAAAAAGTAATTCTTGTCCGCGAAGAGACCAACCCCGAAGATGTTGAAGGTATGAGAGCAGCAGAAGGTATCCTTACCGCCCGCGGTGGTATGACCTCTCATGCAGCCCTTGTTGCCCGCGGCTGGGGTAAATGCTGTATAGTAGGTGCAGGAGCGCTTCACGTTGATACAGCTGGCAAAAAAGCAAAAGTATCAGGAACCGACATAGTTCTGAAAGAAGGTGATGTTATCACACTCAACGGAACAAAAGGTAATGTATATACCGGAGCAATCCAGCTTATGGATGCATCTGAGAACCCAAGGTTCCAGAGCTTTATGAAGATAGTCGACAAGTACCGTACAATGGGTGTGCGTGCAAATGCCGACACGGCTGAAGATGCAAGGATTGCCGTTGACTTTGGTGCAGAAGGCATTGGACTTTTCCGTACTGAACATATGTTCTATGGCAAGAATTCCGAGCAGCCTCTCTTCCTTCTACGTAAGATGATCCTCAGTGCAAATGAGGCCGAACGCAGAAAAGCCCTCGACGAGCTCTCCGGCTTTGTCAAGAATGATATGAAAGCAACTCTCGAAGCTATGGACGGACTTCCTGTTACATTCAGGCTCCTTGATCCTCCCCTTCATGAGTTCGTACCCCAGAGCGCAGAGAAACAGGCAGAACTTGCCAAAGCCCTTGGAATTGAACCGTCTGATGTTGCAAAACGTGGTGAATCACTGCACGAAAGCAACCCGATGATGGGTCACCGTGGTGTCCGTCTCGGAATCACCTACCCTGAGATTACCGAGATGCAGGTCCGTGCCATGTTCGAAGCAACTGCCGAACTCCTCAAGGAGAAGAAAAATCCCAAACCCGAACTTATGGTTCCCGTTACCTGCGATGTTTCTGAACTTGATGTTACAAGAAAAGTAGTCGACAGAGTATATGCCGAGGTTCTTAAGAAAACCGGTCTCGATAAGATCGAATTCAAATACGGCACCATGATTGAGATTCCACGTGCCACACTCCTGGCCGACCGTATGGCTAAAAGCGCTGAGTTCTTCTCATTCGGTACCAACGACCTTACCCAGATGACCTTCGGCTTCAGCCGCGACGACATCGGAGGTTTTATGAACGACTACCTCGACAACAAGATGCTTGCTGCCGATCCTTTCCAGACTATCGACCAGGATGGCGTTGGCCAGCTGATTACCATGGCTGTTGAAAAAGGACGCGCAACAAAACCTGAGCTTAAGGTGGGTATCTGCGGAGAACAGGGCGGTGACCCCGCTTCTGTTGAATTCTGCTACAGGAATGGCCTTACATATGTAAGCTGCTCTCCTTTCAGAGTTCCTATCGCCAGACTTGCAGCAGCCCAGGCAGCTGTCAGAAGTGGTAAATAACATACCATATTATTAATATAAGAGGGTGCTTCAAATGGCACCCTCTTTTTTTCATACCTCCCGGGCCGCTTTTTTTTTATAAAAAAATCAGACCTTTACCTTTTAATATTAACAGAAGAAATAATTGTCACGCTTTATAACCGCTTATCTAACACAATTCAAGCAATAGTCACAATTAATTTACATACATACACATTTTCATTAAAAAACGTATTACATTTCAATTACGGAATAGGTTTTTTACAAAATTAAAGTATATTAGCCGGCCGATCCTGACCTCTGGCAGGATTAAGGGTATATGGTTGTAAAATAGTAAATAAAAATTTATAAGATGGTTAGCAGCAAAGATTTGGAAGCATACGGACTGGAAAACATTGGTGAAATTGTATATAACCCTTCATACAATACTCTCTTTGCCGAGGAGACCAGGCCCGGACTGGACAAGCTTGAGAGAGGTTTTATTACCCGGAGCGGTGCAATATCCGTCGACACAGGGGTATTTACTGGTCGCTCGCCAAAAGATAAATATGTTGTTCTGGACGATAAAACCCGTGATACGGTATGGTGGAAATCAGATAAAGCCAAGGTTTCTGACAATAAGCCCATTACAAAGGAGATATGGAATCACTGCAAAGGCCTTGCCATCAAACAGCTTTCAGGTAAACGTCTGTTCGTGGTCGACTGTTTCTGCGGGGCTAATAAAAACAGCAGGCTTGCTGTCAGGTTCATTCTTGAAGTAGCCTGGCAGGCTCACTTTGTCAAGAACATGTTCATAAGGCCCGAGCCCGAAGAACTTGAAGATTTCAAACCCGACTTTGTTGTTCTAAATGCTTCCAAGACTGTTAACCCCGACTGGCAGAAGCAGGGACTTAACTCTGAGAACTTTGTGTTCTTTAACCTCACTGAAGGTATGTCTGTCATCGGAGGATCGTGGTATGGCGGAGAAATGAAAAAGGGTATATTTTCTGTAATGAACTATTACCTCCCCCTCAAAGGTATTGCCTCTATGCACTGTTCGGCCAACGTAGGGAAAAAAGGTGATGTTGCCATTTTCTTCGGTCTTTCGGGAACAGGAAAGACTACCCTTTCGACGGATCCGGACAGGGCTCTTATAGGAGACGATGAACATGGATGGGACGATGATGGCATTTTTAACTTCGAGGGAGGCTGCTATGCGAAATGTATAAACCTGAGTCAGAAGAATGAACCTGATATCTATAATGCCATACGCAGGGATGCCCTGCTTGAGAACCTTGTTGTCCTCGACGATGGCACAATAGACTTCCATGATGATTCAAAGACTGAGAACACAAGGGTTTCATACCCCATTTACCATATAAACAATATAGTAAAACCGGTTTCAAAGGCCGGGCATGCAGGCAAGGTGATCTTTCTTACTGCCGACACCTTTGGCGTACTTCCTCCTGTAAGCAAACTGACAAGCGACCAGACAAGGTATTATTTCCTTAGCGGGTATACGGCGAAGGTGGCCGGGACTGAAAGAGGAATCGATGAGCCTGTTCCGAGCTTCTCGGCATGCTTCGGTGCAGCCTTCCTGATGCTCGATCCGATAACCTATGCCAACGAACTCGACAAAAAGATGAAGCTTAACAACTCTGAAGCATGGCTTGTAAATACAGGATGGATAGGCGGACCTTACGGCACGGGTAACAGGATCGACCTCCCTTCTACACGAAGGATCATAAACGCCATCCTCGACGACTCACTTCAGGATGTGCCCTTCACTACAATCCCGGTCTTCAACCTTCAGATCCCCACCAGGATAGAAGGAATAGACCCCTCTATGCTCGAGCCTTTAAGAGCCTGGAGTTCCCCGGTTAAATGGCATATTGCCGCCATGGACCTTGCCCTGAAATTTATAAATAACTTCAGCAAATTCACGGCTAATGAGGAAACCGCCAGACTGGAGGAAGCCGGACCAAGAATTTAACGTTTTTCGCTCAGATGTTTAACTTTGTACTTGTATTTCTATTTGCATACCTTCTCGGATCTATCCCATCCGCGGTATGGATAGGAAAATCCTTTCATTCTACGGATGTAAGGGAACATGGAAGTAAAAATGCCGGGACTGCAAATGTAATCAGGGTGCTTGGCTGGAAAACCGGCATCCCTGTGCTGCTTATTGATGTGGCAAAAGGATGGCTGGCGGCAAAACTGCCGCTTTTCTTCGGACTGGCCGACCCCGGATCAGCAATGCTTGTTAACCTCCAGGTGCTGGCGGGCATGGTGGCAATAGCAGGACATATATTCCCGGTCTTTGCCGGATTCAGGGGAGGCAAGGGAGTAGCCACGGTTTTCGGAGTCCTTCTGGCTGTCCATTTTCTGGTTACACTCTCATGCTTCGGAGTATTCCTTACCATTTTCCTGTCGACAGGCTATATATCACTCGGATCAATGAGTGCCGGCGTTGCCTTTCCTGTTTTACTTTTTACCCTGTTTGATTCCCCATC
>JAVEZD010000143.1:0-2075 GCA_034003165.1 Bacteroidales bacterium
TGGAGACCTAACAGTATGTCTATCTTCATATTAAATGGTAATCATTATGTAATTTTCCCGATTCCAATTTACGAAAAAAAACTACTTTGAGAAGTTTTGGTAAAAGATTGTTGATAAATGACATTCCCCTACTAATAACATCAGCTTTATCCTCAATCAGTTTCTGAAACAATATTTAAATTTGTACGTTATACTGCATTAACCGGGAAATCTATGTTATTATAAAGAACTATTGTTTTAAATGTGCAAACTCCATGTTAATATAATCAAATATTAAGGTTCTCCCATTCAGATGGGACAGGCTATCAGATTCTTAAATTAAATATTATGTACCTATGAAAAAAAATGTTTTCCCGCTGGTTTTGCTGATTCTACTGCTTTTTGCAGTAAGTCCATCCTACAGCCAGGACACCGCACCTGAAAAGGAGTACAATTTCACAATAAAGACCAACCCCCTTTCTGCTTTGGGAGGGCCTTTCTGGGTTGTTGTTGTGCCTGTTACGGGTGAGTATAAGGTGCTTTTTGAAGCAGCCGTTTCTGAAAAATCTTCGGTTCAGCTTGGAGCTGGCTACCTTGGTCCAAGTATTCTACTTAACCTTGATGACCTCACAAGTGATGAGGAGGATGGAGAGATCTCCGGATTAAATACAAGCGGATACAGGGTTCAGGGTATGTACAAGTTCTTCATCAGCCGTGATCTTCAGGCTCCTGAAGGTTTTTATATTGGTCCGCATGTATCATATGCAGCAGCTAAGATTGCAAGCAAAGACAATGCCGACGATAATATTCAGGCCACGAAGCTGAATCTGAACGCCGTATTCGGATATCAGCTTATAACTTCAGGCGGTTTTACACTTGATCTTTACACAGGCATGGGTTTTGTTTCGCGTAAGTGGGAATTTTCAGGAGCTGATTCTGATTTTGATGCCGATGAGTTCAAGGATAAGGCAAGTGTAAGTATACCTTTGGGATTTACCTTTGGTTATGCTTTCTGATACCTGTTTCGACCGGTAATCAATAACTTAGCAACGATTTATGAAAAAGTGGAGGAGGTGCCATAGAGTACCTCTTTCCCTTTTTATCCGGTGCATCAATAAGAAGCCTGATTCCTGATTTTCAGTTAATGAAGTATTCAGGCATGTCAGCTATTCAGGTTTCTCGCGGGCTGTACCGAATATGTAAAGGGAATGATACATCGGATCGAAATTGTGCAGTTCGCTTGCAGTTTTTATTATTTCATGTATCCGTGGATCGCAGAATTCAATCACCTTTCCTGTGCCTAGATCTACCAGATGATCGTGCTGTCCGCAATGGTACGCCCGTTCAAACTGAGCAATGTTTTTGCCAAACTGGTGTTTGATAACCAGGTTGCAGTCGAGCAACAGCTCGATTGTGTTATACAGGGTTGCACGGCTAACCCTGTAATTCTTGTTCTTCATGAAGATATACAGTGATTCAATATCAAAATGACCGCTGCGGCTGTAAATCTCATCAAGAATGGCATATCTCTCCGGGGTTTTTCTGTGCCCTTTTCTTTCAAGATATTCGGTAAATATTTTCTTTACCGTAAACCTGGTATCATCACTGATCATATCTGGTCTAATTTAAAATAATAACAAATTTATTAATTTTTCCTTAGAAAGGAGGCACGATAATTATTCTTCAGTAAACTCTTCGACCCGTTTTACACTATCAATGCCATTGATGTTTGAAATCTTAAGGATAAGGTTATTAAGGTCTTGTGTGTGATGGACATACAGGTCGATGGTGCCTTCAAAGATGCCATTTTTTACCGAGATGTTAATTCCGGTCATATTTACCTTAAGTTCGGCTGAGATAATATTGGTGATCTCATTTACAAGGCCTATCCTGTCGACGCCTGTCATGCTTATTCTTGCCAGGAAGGAGACAAGTTTATGTATAGTCCATCTTACTGCAATGATTCTGTTGCCTTCGTTTGACATCAGCCTGATTGCCACAGGACATTTTGGTTTATGTATTATAATATTTCCCCTGGGCGATCTGTAGCCCGTGACTTCGTCCCCCGGAATAGGGCTGCAGCATTTTGCTATCTC
>JAVEZD010000143.1:2175-3857 GCA_034003165.1 Bacteroidales bacterium
GTATTATCTCCTTTGTATTTATAATGAGCTGCATATCCTCTTTCAGCAATCTCATCCATCCTTGTGCTTCTTATCTGCACCTCCACCCAGTTGCCTTCTGGTCCCATTACAGTAAGATGGAGTGCTTCATAGCCGTTGGGCTTGGGTCTGCTCACCCAGTCCCTGAGCCTGTCGGGCTTTGGAAGATAGGTGTCAGTTATCATTGAGTAAATATTCCAGCAGGTTGTTTTCTCGGGAACTCCCTGCACAGGTTCAAAAACAATTCTTACAGCCAGAACATCATATATCTCTTCAAAGGGTACATTTTTCGACTGCATCTTTTTCCAGATCGAAAAGATTGACTTGGGTCTTCCGCTAATATCAAATTTAAGACCTGCTTCCGAGAGTTTTTCAATTATGGGAAGGGAGAACTTATTAATAAGGGTCAGGAATTTTTTCTCACTGTGCCTGAGTTTTGCAGAGATCTCATCATAAATTATGGGTTGACGAAATCTGAAACTGAGGTCTTCGAGTTCGCTTTTTATAGCATAAAGACCGAGACGGTTGGCCAGTGGTGCATACAGGAAGATTGTCTCGCCCGCAACTTTCATTTTCTTGTTCTCGGGCATTGAATCGAGGGTTCTCATGTTATGAAGCCTGTCAGCTATTTTAATGAGAATGACCCTCAGATCGTCAGAAATGGTAAGAAGCATCTTCCTGAAGTTCTCGGCCTGCAGAGATGATGAGTTCTCCTTGTCGTAGGTGCCCGATATCTTTGTGAGTCCGTCGATGAGTGAGGCTATCTTGGGACCGAAATGCCTGGTGACGTCTTCAAGTGAATACTCAGTGTCTTCAACAACATCATGGAGCAGGGCCGTGGCTATTGATTTTGCACCAAGTCCTATCTCCTGATTAGCAATTTTTGCAACGGCAATGGGATGGATGATATATGGTTCACCCGATTTTCTTCTTAGGTTCCAGTGGGCCCTGTTGGCGACATCGAAGGCTTTCTCAATAAGCTCCCTGTCGCCGGGTTTGTTACACCTTAGCAGGTTATTCACTAATGAATCGTATTCTTTCTGAATACGGATCTTGTCATCTTCATCAAAAGTAAATTTACTTCCCATAGAAAACTTTTCCTGCTCCTTTCTTACCCATCTGCAAATATAATGTATTTGTTACACAAAAATCCGGCCCGTCATCTTAGCCTGTGTTAATCGCTGTTCCTGAAAATAGTGACTGTTCCTGTCCTGCTTATGGTTCTTCCCGATGGAGTGGTCACCTTAAGCATCCAGAGGAAAACATCGCGAGGCAGACGGCTGCCATTAAAGGTCCCGTCCCATGATTCAGTATAATCCTTTGTCTCAAAAAGGGTTCTTCCCCTTCTGTCGCTGATAACCAACGAATACGACGTTGGAATGAATGACAGGAAGGGTCTGAAGAGCTCATTTTTAAGATCCCCGTCGGGGGTGAAAAGATTGGGAACGCTTATGTTTTCAATTACCTGAAGACAAACCCTGTTCGATCGTGCAGTACCGTTTATTCCATGTGGATTGGATGATTCATTAACTTCAACATAGAAACAAATTTCATTGCCGGTAACCAGATTCATAATCTGGTTATATTCAATTACAACCGAGGTATCGGCAGGGGCCACATCCTTCAGAAAGGAGAATCCGCTTCCGCTGTCAAAGTAGATACCG
>JAVEZD010000143.1:3957-5384 GCA_034003165.1 Bacteroidales bacterium
TCTGCAGCCACGGTGAGGTGGATGGTACTTATACTGTTCGAAAGTGGGCTTACATTTCCGGCATAATCAAAGGCTGCAACCACAAAGGTCTCACTGAAATATGTTGGTCCCGTTCCGGTCAGCCTGTACTCTGTTGCCAGCGGGTTGTGTATGGTGTCGAGCGAAAATCCCTCGTTATCGACATAGGAATAGACTATATAGCCTGCAACATCTTCCGAAAGACCAGGGGCCCATCGAATAATGGTGTTGGAGTTAAGAGGATCTACACTAACATATCTGAGCTGCGGGGCCTCAGGCCTCTCAGTATCAGTCTGCCCTTCCAGCAACTGTAGGGCAGCGGTGAGAGAGAAAAGTACTACAATCAGAAACCTCATAATTATTATTTGATCGTGTCAGCTGACAAGTAATGATAATAATACGTGAAAGTATCTTAAAAATTACAGAATTTTATCTGTTGTGCCATGTAATTTGAATCCCTAATAATAAACCGGTTTTAAGTCAGGGGTTATGTGAGAGCCAGGCTTTGCATTGCATCAGGCCTGATCTGACTTGTTCCCGGCTCAGCTTTCCGCATCGGGATCAGGGATCGGCTGACAATCTTTGTGAAAAAGAGGAGAGACTCTGGTATTGTTTTTATATTTGCAGCATTATGTCGCTGAGAGTTTTTTTTCGAAGGATATTACGGTCCAGACTTATGGAACTTGACCAGGTCAAACTGGTTTATTTTCTGAGTTTCGTGGTAGGCTTGCTCAGTGCCTTTGCAGCGGCATTGCTTAAGAACTCAATATATTATACTCACAAGTTTATATCCACCGCTCTGGGCACCGAATCAGGTAAGTTTCTTTACCTGGCCCTGCCAATGGCAGGTATGTTTCTTACTATGCTTTTTGTCAGGTATGTAGTCAGAGATAATATAGGGCATGGTATAAGCAGGGTTCTTTATTCCATCTCAAAGAAAAAGAGCAGGCTGAGAACTCACAACAGCTGGACTTCCATCGTTGCAAGTACCATCACCATCGGATTCGGAGGATCTGTGGGGGCTGAAGCACCTATCGTTCTTACCGGGTCATCAATAGGGTCAGGCATTGGCAGGTTTTTCAGGTTGAATTACAGGAACATCACGCTGCTAATAGGGTGCGGAGCGGCAGGTGCAGTATCAGGGATCTTCAAGGCCCCCATTGCAGGTATTGTTTTTACCCTTGAGATTCTTCTTCTTGATCTTACAATCTCCTCGATAGTCCCGCTGCTTATCTCCTCTGTCACAGCAGCTACCGTGGCATATTTCCTTATGGGAGAAAAAGTACTGTTTTCTTTTAACATTACCGAAGGATTTTATATTTCAAACATACCCTGGTATATCGTTCTTGGTATAGTGTCGGGACTGATATCCTTATATTTCTCAAGGATGACACTTTATCTTGAAGGCA
>JAVEZD010000144.1:0-5374 GCA_034003165.1 Bacteroidales bacterium
TCTCGATCATGCTTCCTATTATGGCATCCGGATCAAGAGTCCCGGCTGCAATTTCATTCTTAAATTCGAGTTTATCTTTTTCATTAGGGTAATCTATCAACAGGGCCTTGTAGTATTTTGTTCTACCTCTGTCAAATTTTCTGGTTACCTTATACATACCTTCAGGGGTGGCCATATCTCCCCGCTGTCGTTTGTCGCCCACCCAGTTTCGGCCCAGTTCAACGTCAAACTCATGTTTTATATTGCCGTTCAGATAAATATAGCATTTTCTTGCATATTTATCAACTATGATGGAATAACTGTGGTGTCTCTTCGAGTCGTTTATTGCCTTTTCCAGCCATGCTTCCCAGTCGGGGAATGATGAGAAATAATCCCTGAGAAGAGATATGGCATTGTCGTATGAAGATGTAAGGAGGTATTCAGCATCTGTCATTTTTATGTTTGACTGCAGGAACTGCTTTTTGCCGTAGGCCAGCCCGGACTCTTTAAGGAGCATTTTTCCCTTTGAGAATCTTCCCTGGGATTCCCTGGTCAGGGGGTATGATCTGAAGAGCCGGTCGAATTCAAGAATAAGTCTGTTAAGGGAGTCGATCTTCTGTTTAAGTTTTATCTCCAGGTTCTCTGAGTTTTTCCTGGAACTTGCGGCAGCCTGAACTGCTTTTCTCTCAGCCTGTGAAGCAAATTCGACAACCCTGTCATAGTCTCTGAAATAAATAAATTTCCTGTTCTCCCTTTTCCAGGTGGCCATGGCTGAATCGTATAGAACGCGGGCCTCTCCGTACAGTTTTCCGGAGTAGGTAACGGCATCCTTTGCAGCTGCATCTGAGAGGCTTTCCCTTGCATCCTCCATTTCCACGACCGGAGGTTCCGGGACAGACTCAACAAGTATCAGAACAAACAGAGATACAAAGGCTGCAAAGGCCAGCAACGCGATTATATTTTTCACCACACCTCTCATCAGCCCTTTTTACATTTGTTGAAGGCTCCTGACACTTAAAAAAAACCCCGGGAAAATCCCGGGGATTTCTTTAAGTATGAACCGAATACTATCTACTTACTTTAGCAATAGCATCTTTGAGTTCGGTATTGATGCCATCAGCACTTTCCTTAGCTGCTTTTACCTTGTTAAGAGCATCCATAAATGCACCATTGTCAAACATACCCTGAGCTTCTGCTATTGAAGCCTCAATGGTAGCCATTTCAGTTTTGATCTGCTCGAGAACGGCAGCGCCTTCCTTGCCCCTGGGAGCTTTTGTGATAAGAGTCTTGTTCTCTTCAACAACTGTGGCAATAGCTGTCATCAGAGTTCCGACTTCATTCTTCACTTCTTCTTTTTTAACTCCTGCGTTGGCAGCAACCTGACCTGCCAGTGCAAGAGCAGATTCAAGTTTCATTTCAACAGGACCAAATTTCTTGAGAAGCTTGCCATTCTGGGCTTCAACTTCAGCCATGATGGCATTCATTGAATCCTGGACAGCTGCAAACTCGGCAGGTACATAAACTGCTGCTTCTGCTGTTTTAGCTGCTTCAATAGCTGCATTTACTGCATCGATCTCAGCCTGCGGCGCTTTGCCACAACTTGAAAGAAAAGCAACCATCATAAGTGTTGCCAAACCCATTAATACTTTGTTTTTCATTTTCCTAAACTTTTAAATACTTTGTTTGATTACATAAACGATTATATAGAATTTTAATCGGTTCTCTTGTGGAAAAATCGGGGCGAATATACACTATTTTTGTTACATGATAGTGAATCACTGAAAATATTATTTTTCAACTAACAAATTTATTAACAGCCTACTGAGAAAAAAAGAAGTATGCTTTACGGTTGATATACATATATACAACTTGTTTTTACCTGCCCCATGGAAGCTGCTGGTCTCCGATAGCGTACCAAAGTGTAAATAACAGCAGGTTCAGCGGGGAGTAAAAAGTACTTCAACTTTCATCTCCGGACTATATACTGTAGGGGCTCATGCCTTTTTCTTCTTCACACTCACGCTCAAACTCACACTTTTTTCCCTTGCGATATTGCCTCGCTTCGCTTCAGCAACACACTTTCTGCTTTGATTATCCAATACCCTGGCCTTGAAATATTTTACTATCATCATGGCACAACATCCCATAGAGGCTCATGCCTTTTGCCTCAGGCCTAATGCCTTTTTCAGTGTGAGTGTGAGTGTGAGTGTGAGGAAAAAGAGCGATAGTGTTCGCTCGAGCTACTCGCTCTCGCTCTCACTCTCACTCTTTTTCTTCCCTGGAGGGGATCCTGCAACCACGTATCAGTCCCAATGCGCCTTGCGCATTGGGTTTTTGTTTTTAAGCCTTCCTCGCTCATGCAAACATGGCTCGGCTGGCTTAAAATGTAATTCAACTTTCAGTTCATGTGTTCGTTCGAGCTACTCGCTCTCACTCTTTTTCTCCCTCCGGCGGGATTACGTTTTTTTGCTCTGCAAAAAAACGTGATCCCTGGAGGGGTTCCTGCAACCACGTATCAGTCCCAATGCGCCTTGCGCATTGGGTTTTTGTTTTTAAGCCTTCCTCGCTCATGCAAGCATGGCTCGGCTGGCTTAAAAACAAAAATCCCGCAGTAAACTGCGGGACTGATACGTGGTTGCGGAGAGAGGGGGATTCGAACCCCCGGTACAGTTACCCATACGGCAGTTTAGCAAACTGCTGGTTTAAGCCACTCACCCATCTCTCCGGAAAATTTTCGCCTTAGCCGGAGTGCGACAAAAGTATACAATCAATAGTAAAAAGCAAAATAAATAATTATTTAATTCCAGCCCTCATTTCCTGATTAAAATTACTCCCTGAAAACAGTTCCGGAAGTAAGTCATTAACATCCGGTCATGCCTTACCGTCATACAGATCCTTCCTGACAAGCAAAACAACATTCTCGACATGATGTGTATGAGGGAACATATCAACAGGCTGGACCTTTGCCACCTTATACTGGTCAGACATAAGAAGGATGTCCCTGGCCTGGGTTGCAGGATTACAACTTATATATACTATCCGCGAAGGAGCCGCCCTGAGAATCTCATTCACCACATCGGCATGCATGCCGGCTCTCGGGGGATCAGTAACAATAACATCGGGCTTTCCGTACAGACCTGCCGCCTCACTGTTTAGGGTAATCCTTATGTCTCCCTCGATAAACACAGTATTTGTTATATTATTCAACCGCGAGTTTATTACTGCATCCTCAACAGCCTCCCTGACGTATTCCATTCCGATAACCTTCCCTGCATCACCGGCCAGATAGCTTGCAATGGTTCCTGTTCCGGTATAGAGGTCATAAACAACCTCCGACCCGGTAAGAGAAGCAAACTCCCTGACAATACGGTAGAGTACCCTGGCCTGCCTGGTGTTGGTCTGGTAAAAAGACTTTGGTCCTATCCTGAACCGCAGTCCATCCATCTCTTCAAGCAGATGATCCTGTCCATGATAAAGAACCGGTTCCTGGTCACCCAAAGAATCATTCTTTTTTGAGTTTATAACATAAAAGAGCGATGTGATGCGTGGAAATTCAGATACGAGGAAATCAAGAAGGCCCTCCCTCCTTTCCCTGTCATCATAGAAGAAAACAACGATGACCATGACATCACCCGACAATGTGTTGCGGATAAGAAGGTTCCTGAGAAATCCCGACTGTTCCCTGAGGTTAAAGAAAGTCATCCTGTCCCTGTGGGCATACTCCCTGACTGCATTCCTTATGCTGTTGGAAGGTTCAGGCTGCAAATGACATTCCCTTATGTCGAGAACCTTGTCAAAGAGCCCTGGGATATGAAACCCTATTGCATCTTCATTTGCGTACTCATTATCTGAGATAAGTTCATCGGGAGTAAGCCATCGCTTATCAGAAAAGGTAAACTCAAGCTTGTTCCTGTAATAGAAGATCTCTTCCGATCCGGCTACAGGCAGAAATTCGGGAATCTCTGTTTTGCCTATCCTTGTGAGATTATCCCTCACCTGTTTCTCCTTATACTTCAACTGCATCTCATAGGGCAGATGCTGCCATTTGCATCCGCCACAGATACCAAAGTGGGTGCAGACCGGTTTAATCCTGTCGTCCGAGTACTTATGCACCCTTACTACCCTTCCTTCCAGATACTTACGTTTCTTCTTTTTTACCCTGATATCGACAACATCACCAGGGATCATCATCGGCACAAAAACAACCTGATTATCAACCCTGGCAATGGAATTACCCTCGGATCCTATATCGGTTATTGTCACTTTCTCAAGCAGCGGCAAATCTTTTCTTCTTCCCACAGACAATAATATTAAATTTTTAAATCGTTATCCTGTGCCACACTTCTATCACAGGTTCATGAGGAATATAAGGCCCATGACCATGCACGGCACCACGCCGTCGCCATGATCAGCTCCGGGTATCATCTCCTTGCTGCATATCCCGGCCGAAGTGCCGGCCTCAATCATCTCATCGTATATATTTATTGTTGTAGACGGATCGACCTGTGTATCACTGTCACCATGAACAAAGAATAGCGGCACTTCTGTCTTCCATCCTGTAATACTGTTTTCCGAAAGAGCCTCCCTTACAGTGGCATATACAGGAGAGCCGGCAAACCCCTCAATAAAACCCGGAGTAAGCAGGCCGGGAATCGAGGTGGTAAGTTCAGCATTGATTTCTCCTGATGAAAGTTCTCCTGAATAAAGTGAGGGAAGCAGGTCTGCATAGGGTTGGTTAAGTATCTCATCTACTTCGTTTGTGAACTGATCATAGGCCGAGTATGCATTAATAATATATCCCAGGTAAACAGGCATGGAGTAATATTCATTGTCAATCATGGTGTTAAAAAGCAGACTCATATTATAGGGTCCTGCTCCGCAAACACTCCCCTTAAGGTTGAAGTCATTGTCATAATCAAGTTCCAGAGCCTTGTGCAGGGCCAGAGTGGCCCACCCTCCCTGCGAATAGCCAATGAGATTGTATTCATTAAGTACAGAGACTCCATCCATTATTTCGGCCGGCACCTCGTTAAGTGCATAAAGCATGTCGGTGATTGATCGTACCGTCGGCTCCTTAACAAGATACGGATGCGGTATGGCGGCCGATTCTCCAAAGCCCGGGTAATCCGGGATGACTACGATATATCCCGTCGAGGCAACTACTTCAACCATCTGATAAAGAGGACTGGTAAAAAACTCACTGGGGGCATTGCTGTTTTCTGTGTTTGTTCCGTTCTGAAAACACAAAACCGGGTACCCGCCTTCATTGCCGGGCAGACAGATAAGTCCCGATGCCCTTATCTCCCTGTCGTTTACCTCAGTTTTGTAGATCAGCCTGTAGACCCTGACAGATGAAGTAACCAGTGGTTTTATCTGACCAAGTTCAGGGTATATC
>JAVEZD010000145.1:0-5345 GCA_034003165.1 Bacteroidales bacterium
TTAAACAGACCTGGCTCACCTGAGATTGAAATAATGTCCTTTAGTATCATCTTTGGAATTTTTGATTCAAAATTAACTTTTGTCTTCGATTATCATTGGGGCTGCCTGGTCTTTTTGACCAAAACCGGCATCACACCATGTTCCTTTCCTTTTTTATATTCTCATATGCCTCGTGCACCTTTCTGAACTTCTCCCCTGCTTCCTTTTTAACTTCTTCCCCCAGGTGGCTCACCTTGTCGGGATGATATTTCATTGCCATCTTTCTGAAAGCCTTCTTAACCTCTTCGTCGCTTGCCGAAGGTTCCGTCTCAAGTATCCTGTATGAAGAGTCTGTGTCGGGGATGAACATATTCCTTATTGAGGTGAAGTCGGAGGCAGAGATACCCAGGTATTCAGACATCTTTTCTATGGCATCCAGCTCGGAGCGATGTACCAGCTTGTCGGCCAGCGATATGTTGAAGAGAAGGTGCAGAAGCTGAAGACGTGATGAATGGTCCATGTTTCTCCTTATCTGCATGCATACATCACGAACAGGAATGTTCTGTTTAAGGATATCCCTCAGCATGACAAGGGCCTCACCGGCAGCCTGTTCACCGAACTGCCTTACAAAGA
Organism: Bacteroidales bacterium; assembly: GCA_034003165.1. Lineage (GTDB taxonomy): Bacteria > Bacteroidota > Bacteroidia > Bacteroidales > VadinHA17 > LD21. The sequence continues at coordinate 613 of JAVEZD010000145.1, forward strand.
AAGCCTTTACAAAATCGAGTTCCGACCTTACAACCTTCCCGTCGGCCTTCATGATAGCGGCAACAAGAACAAGAAGACTCATTCCGAAGGCGCCTGGTGTGGTAGGTGTTCCTGCCGCTGCCGCCTCAGGTATCCTGTTTGAAGTACTGTCTACAACCGATCCCACGAGAAAGCCCAGAACAGCTCCGATGGGACCTCCCATCATCCAGCCGAGTCCTCCCCCCATCCATTTTCCAAAGTTTGCCATAAAAATCAGCTTATATTGAGTTCCGACAATATATCCCTGTGGATATCAAGAACTGCCGGTATTATCATATCATTTTCCGAATTCTCTATTACATAGTCCGAACGACTCACAAGATATTCATCATCATGCTGGTTCCTTATCCGTTCAAGCACCTGTTCGCGGGTCATTCTGTTTCTCATGATGACTCTTTCTATCCTTTCCTCCATGGGTGCCGTAACAGTCAGAATCCTGTCAACAAGTTCAGCGGCTCCGCTTTCAAAGAGAATAGCCACCTCAATGATGACATAGGGAGAAGTCTGTCTTTCAGCCCAGTCCAAAAACCGTTCCATCACAACGGGATGAACGGCTTTGTTGACTTTCAGAAGGAGTTCCCTGTCGTTGAAGATAAGTTCAGCCAGAGCGGGACGGTCGAGGATACCTTCAGGGTACATGTCCCTGCCTGTGATCCTGTTTATCGCCTCTCTGATCCTTTCATCAGTATTCATAAGAATTTTAGCCTCCGGGTCGGCAGAGAAAACAGGAATACCCAGAACGCTGAAGACTCTGCATACAGATGTCTTTCCACTTCCGATGCCTCCCGTAACGCCAAGCATCAACTTTCTGTCGCTTCGTCCCCTCATCTTACCTTTCTTTCAATAAGAAAATCAACACCAGGGGGAGAGAAACTAAGAGAAGTAACAAACTCCGGAATACTTAATACTTCTACCGGAAGTTTTTCCGAAGTCATAAGGTCTGTCCTGGCAAGATCTATAACGGCATTAAAGGGATAGTCGCCCAGAATGGTATAGTCAGTGACTGCAACAAGACATCTGATGGTCACCTCGTCAGGAAAGATCTTTATATCTATTGAATCAGGCACATTGAGCAGCCTGACAGGTACCACCACCTCTGCCTCAGTAAACTGCTCCACAGGCACGGTGACAGTAACCCTCCTGTCGGAAAGGGAATACTGATCCGACTGCAACAGGGGGATGGTTTTTTTCAAAGGCTCATTGAGTCCGGAAAACTTTCTGTAACGCGTTGCCACATATCCCATGGTATCGAGTATGTTGGCAGGACCGGTAACAGTAACAGAATCGGGATCAGCAAGTATTTCACCTTTTATGAAATACTGTCTGTCGGTAACAAGCTCAAGTGATGGTTTAACCTTTATCCTTTTGCTTACTATCCTGTCGAAAGAGAAGAACAGTGTGTCGGGTTTTATGCCCGTTATCTCGCATTCGGCCCTGAGCTGCCCAGCGAGCTTCGGTATAAGTCCGGCCGTAACAACATAGTAACTAAGGTTACTGCTTCCCGGAACCCTCAGGTAGTTTACCGATGAGATATCAATGACAACAGGTCTCCGTCCGCCTGCCACCTTGAGCTTAAGGATGGAATAACCAGGACCTTTAAGGTAGAGATCCAGTTTCTGGGGCAGTTCCGTGACAAGAGTCCTGTCGCCCGGAATGTTTATATACCTTACGGGGTATCTGATGTCGGTGACAGCAGTCTCAGACAAGGAGTTAAGGTACCAGAAGATGAATGAAAGAAACAGGAAAAGGATAAAGATTATGCTATCCCTGTTGCCTTTCCCTGGTTCCTTTACGGAATCTTTTAAAGGCCATATCCTTCCTTGCCATTTCACCAGGTAAAAATTGTCTGACGGTTATTTCTGTTCGATGTCAGAAGGATCCTTCATGACGGCGCTCTTGTCGACCTTCAGTTTCACATCCCCACCGACTTCAAGCATAACGTAGTTATCCTTTACCTCGTAGATCTTACCGTAAATTCCTCCGTTGGTAATGACCTTATCGCCTCTTTTAAGCGAGTTGCGGTAGTTCGAAAGCTCCTTCTGCTTCTTCATCTGTGGTCTTATCATAAAGAAGTAGAACACCACAAAAACCAGTATAAGAGGAAGAAAAGTAACAAGCGGGTTACTCTGACCGGCTGTACCGGCTGCAGGCTGTACAAGGAGTGGTAAATAAGCTGGATTGATCATTATTTTTGAATTTTGGTTAATTATTTCGAAGAGATCACATCGGCGGTAATCTTAAGCAGCACAACAGGCACTTTGGCATTTGAATGTACCGACACTGTCTTGCTCTGCTTCCCCTGTCTTCCCGAAGTGTCAAAGACAACTTCAAGGTTTCCTTTCTCACCGGCTTTCACCGGTCTCGAATCAAACCTCGGGACAGTACATCCGCATGTTGTATTGGCCGATGCTATTATCAGGTCGTCGGGACCTTTGTTTTCAAAGGTGAAGGTATATGAGACCTTCTCACCGGCGGCTACGGGACCGAAATCGTGCTCGTACTCACTGAACACTATATCAGTGTTGGCGCTTACAATAGTCACGGCACCTTCTTCCCCGCCGCTGCCACCCCGGCATCCGGCTAAAGCCAGTACGAGAACCAGAAAAAGTAAAACTCTGTTCATATATATCTGTTTGCTTTCAGTCTTCTTCAATCACTGCCTCGCCAACAAGTCCGCGGCCGGTCTTGGTGAACATCCCCTTCTGCCGCATCTCTTTTACTATGTTGTCGAGAATGCCATTGACAAATGTACTGCTTTTTGAAGTACAATAATATTTGGCAATCTCAATATATTCATTGAGTGTCACCTTGATGGGGATCTCAGGGAACTCAAGTATCTCCGTGATGGCAAGTTGCATAACCAGGATGTCCATCAGTGCTATCCTTTCAACTTCCCAGTTGGTAGTGTTATGATCAATAAGCTCAGAACATTTCTCTGTGTCAATCACTGTCTTCCTGAAAAGGATCTGTACAAACTCCCTGTCCTCCTCGTTCCTGAACAACGGCATCATCTCCTCACCTCCGTCATTACCTGCCCTGAACTTCTTAAGCGTCTTCTCTATCATGGCCGAGACATATTCCAGATCATCATTCCAGTAGATACTCTGCTCTTCGAGGTTGGCCTGAAGTACCTCTGACTCTATAAGAAACCTGGTTATGAGGTTCATTATAAACTTCCTGTCTGCTGAATAACCCGGCTGCGAATTGGTCATATAATCAGCATATGCCGGCCAGCTCAGCATGTTGTTATAAAGTGTCCTTGGGATATGCCTGTTGTTGGCCCACGAAAGTTTTGAAGAGTTAATGAAACTGTTAAAGGCTTTGTTGGACCTTAACTGTGCAATAACCTGGTTGTCAATGAAACGACGGTTGGGATTAAGATCCTCAGGTGTTGGCACATGCTTCTGAAGGGCAAGATCTATCTTTTCCCCGGCCACATCAGCTATCTCCAGAACCAGCAACAACAGATAATGATACAGATCAAACGTTTTGGCGATACTGAACATAAGTTCCTTCTCGGCCTGAACCAGATTGTTGTCTTCCCTGCGGTTATAAGCATAGAGAGCCATCAGGGCTTTTATGCGTAATAATCTTCTGCTTATCATCTAAAAAGAACCTCATTTTTCAGCTGCAAAAATACTCTTTTTAACTTAGCCTCAAAACATATCTTAAAAATTTAAAGACATTCATATTCTTAAGCATTGAATTGAAACAAATTATTTGTTACATTTGACAATCAAAACCATAGCCTAACATAAACTAACTTAAAAAAATGGAACAGGAGACCGGGATTAAAGAAGTTGTTCACGGTAATGAAGAAAAGGGAATTAAAGAGGAAGTATTTACCAAAGTAGTGAGAGCTGGAAAAAGAACCTATTTTTTTGATGTAAAAGCAACGCGTAAAGAAGATTACTATCTGACAATTACGGAAAGCAAGAAACATCTTGGGAAAGAAGGGAAGATCTATTATGAAAAACACAAGATCTTTCTCTACAAGGAAGATTTTGATAAATTTACTGAAGGTCTGAGAGATGCAGTGGATTATATCGGAAACGGTTTCAACGGTCGCGATGACTCCTACAGGGAGCAGGATGCTGCTGACAACGGTGATGAGCCGGAATTGATATCGCAGGAGTTCACAAATGTTGATTTCGACGACCTCGGGAAGAGATAAAAAAATGATTTCTGTCTGATGCCTGACTATATCCTGTTAGCCTTTTCGGTCATCCTGATGATAATAGGGATTATCGGATGTCTGGTACCCGTTTTGCCGGGACCACCCCTTAGCTTTGTTGGTCTGATAATGCTTCAGATAACAAGGTTCGGCGACTTCCCCTCACGCCTGCTTATTGTGATGGGTATCATCGCCGTGGTGGTTACCATTCTCGACTATGTGGTACCTATTTGGGGAACCCGAAAATTCGGTGGATCAAAATACGGGATGAGGGGAGCCACAGTCGGACTGGTGGTGGGTCTCTTCCTTGGTCCGGCAGGCATCATAATAGGTCCTTTTGTCGGAGCTTTTGTTGGCGAGATGATATTCAAGGATGACATCTCCTATGCCTTCAAGGCAGGCTTCGGCAGCCTGCTCGGCTTTCTTACAGGCATAGGACTGAAGCTTGCAGCTTCCTTTCTTATGACGTTCTACTTCGTAAAGGAACTCATAGTGTGAATATCGAAGACCCTGACCAGTG
>JAVEZD010000146.1:0-5319 GCA_034003165.1 Bacteroidales bacterium
ACAGGGATACCGGTAGCCCGGCCACTCTTCCTTGAATATCCAGGACAGGCTGAAAGCTGGGACGACTGGACAACCTATAAGCTGGGTGAGGATCTGCTGGTGTCTCTGGTATGGGAAAAAGGCAAGACAAGTCAGCGGCTTTACCTACCGAAAGGTGAGACCTGGATAGACCTCTGGACCAAAGAGGAGTTTAAGGGAGGGCAGTACGTTGAGACTGAGGCTCCCCTCCACCGTATCCCTGTCTTCATTAAAAAAGGAAGCAGGCTGAAACTTCCCGACTTTGCATCAATGTATGAGGAATCGGTAAAGGTGACCTCGGTAAAATATAACATGGACGATCTCGAGGCAATGGAAAACTGGAAATAGCATCTCAGCTTTTCCACGAGAGACTCATATCATCGCCGCGGATAATCTTGTTATGGTCGAGGAGCCATCGTATTACCCTTATGACATTCTCTGCGGGGTACTGTACCATTCTGGTCAGCTCTTCAGCGTCGGGATTCTGAACGGAAAGTATTGACTTTATCTCGGTAAGGATAAGATCAAACTCATACTTTGAGAGTTCAAGCTCGTTGCGTTCGCGGCAAACATCGCACTTGCCGCAACGATCAGATGTCTCACCGAAATAATCAAGAAGGGTAACAGCCCTGCATCTTGTATGCGACTCAGTATATTCAAGCATCCTGTCAAGCCTCTTTATATACTTTTCCTTAACATGCAGGTAGTTTTCAGGTGATATATAAAGTGATTTCCTGTCGAGACGCTCCTCGGTGAAGATAACAAGGGCTGTTTTCTTACCCGGTATATAGTTGATGATGTTCATTGAGGAAAGCCTGACAAGGAAGTGGTATACAGTATCCCTGGTTATGGCTGCCTTTTTTGAAAGCTGGTCTTCGTTGACAGCCACATAATCGGTGAACATCCCTGTATATGAACGCAAAAGCAGTTTTATAAAGCCATCAAATGATTCATTGGCAACCTGGAACTTATAGAGATCATCACGTCCGGTAATAAAATGCACTCTCGAAGGGTTGTTGATCTCTTCAGTAAACTCGAGATATCCCTCCCTCTGAAGGAAAGCCAGGCTGTTGAAGGCCTCCATAACGGGAAACCTGTAGCGGGAAACAAATTCACCTATACTGAAGTCATACACATTATTTTTTCCTGAACCCAGAGGTATCTCAAGGTAATTGCAGATAGCCTCATATACATCCTTTATTCTCTCAATGGGAGGAAACTTATGTCTTACCGAATCGGCAAGCCTCGAACGGTCGGCATCAGTACACAGCAGAACGGCATAAGCCGGCTTATCGTCTCTTCCAGCCCTGCCACTCTCCTGGTAATAGGCTTCTATCGAATCGGGGATATCCCAGTGTATGACAAAACGGACATCGGGCTTGTCAATACCCATTCCGAATGCATTTGTTGCCACAATGACCCGCGATTCACCGGCTGACCATGCAAACTGTTTCTTCTCCCTTAGTTCATCACCAAGGCCTGCATGATAATAGTCGGCACTGATCCCGTTCTTAAGCAGCATCGCTGCCACCTCCCTGGTTCGTTTTCTGCTTCTCACATAAACTATTCCGCTTCCTGCGAACCTGTTGAGAGTGTTTATGAGATAAGCGTTTTTATCGTCGGCTGTTCTTACCAGGTATGAGATGTTCTTCCGCGCAAAACTCATCCTGTGAATGTTTTTCTCACGGAAACCGAGTTTCTCCATTATATCTTCAGCTACCCGTGGAGTAGCTGTGGCAGTTAGTGCCAGAAAAGGCACCGTCTGCGGGATGAACTCCCTGAGTTTTGCAATATTGAGGTAGGAAGGCCTGAAGTCGTAGCCCCATTGCGAGATGCAATGAGCTTCATCAACAGCCACCAGTGAGAGGTTCATCTGGGCTGCACGCGTCTGAAAGAGCCTTGTTGAAAGCCGTTCAGGAGAGACATAGAGGAACTTGTATTCTCCATATATCACATTGTCGAGAGCTATGTCTATCTCCTCCCCCGACATACCGGAATGGATGGCCATAGCCCGTATCTCCATTCTGTTCAGACGGTCAACCTGCTCCTTCATGAGAGCAATGAGCGGTGTGATGACAAGACAGATACCTTCCTTTGCCATGGCAGGCACCTGGAATGTCATCGACTTACCTCCTCCGGTAGGCATCAGTCCAAGGGTATCCTTCCCCTGGTCAATAGACCTTATGATCTCTTCCTGGAGAGGTTTGAAGGATGTGAAGCCCCAGTATTTTGTAAGTACCTGTCTGTATTTCTCCATTTTTTTAACCTTACGGCTTATATACAAAAATAGTAACTGTTATTCAATTTTTTAAGAGGTTTATCATAAGACTGCCCTTTTGATACTCCTTAAATTTTTCGTATTTTCGCCTGCAAAACAAAAAGCACCCTGTGATGTCATTCATTAAAGATAAGGTAATCTATGAAGGACTGACTTTCGATGATGTCCTTCTCATTCCTGCATATTCTGAAGTTATGCCACGCGAGGTTGACATAAGCTCAATGTTCACACGGAACATAAGGCTCAGGACACCGGTTATTTCGGCTGCCATGGACACCGTTACCGAGGATGAGCTTGCCATTGCCATAGCCAGGGAAGGAGGCATAGGGGTTATACATAAGAACATGTCTGTTGAGAGACAGGCCTCTCAGGTCAGAAAGGTAAAACGGGCCGAGAATGTTATGATAGATGATCCCATCACCATAAATCTTGAAGGCACCGTTGGTGAAGCTCTTGGCCTGATGAACGAATACAGGATCGGAGGAATACCTGTAATAGACGATAAAGGTATACTGAAAGGCATTGTCACGACCAGGGATCTGCGCTTTGAAAACAGCAGATCAAAAAAGATTACCGAGGTCATGACAACAAATCTTATTACTACAAATCACAAGACCAATCTGGAGGCTGCCTCCAGGATTCTGCAGAAGCATAAGATAGAGAAGCTTCCCATGGTTGACGAGACTGGCAAACTCACGGGCCTTATCACCTATAAGGACATAACAAAAATCAGAGACAGGCCCAATTCATGCAAGGATGAAAAGGGGCGCCTGATGGTTGCCGCCGCTGTTGGCATTTCTTCTGATACCATGCAAAGGGTAGAAGCTCTGATAAATGCCAGTGTTGATGCCATTGCTGTAGATACTGCTCATGGACATACAGGGGCAGTTATCAGAATACTCAGGGATATAAAAAGAAACTTCCCGGCAATCGATGTAATTGCAGGTAATATTGCCACGGCAGAGGCAGCCAAAAGGCTGGCCGGAGAAGGAGCCGATGCACTTAAGGTCGGCATAGGTCCGGGCTCAATCTGTACAACCCGGGTGATTGCAGGTGTCGGCATACCCCAGCTCTCGGCAATATACAATGTATCCAAAGCTGTAGAAGGCAGCGGAATCCCGGTTATAGCTGACGGAGGAATAAGGTACTCAGGTGATATAATCAAGGCCCTGGCGGCGGGAGCCGATTCAATAATGGCAGGCTCACTCTTTGCAGGTGTTGAGGAGTCGCCGGGAGAAACCATTATATATAACGGCCGTAAATTCAAATCGTACAGGGGAATGGGTTCAGTTGAAGCCATGAATCATGGCTCAAAGGACAGGTATTTTCAGGATATGGAAGATGATATTAAAAAACTTGTTCCGGAAGGTATCACAGCAAGGGTTCCCTTCAAAGGAAGCATGGCCGAGGTTATTTATCAGATGACCGGAGGCCTTAGATCGGGAATGGGATATCTGGGGGCAAAGAACATATCGGTACTGAAAAAAGAAAGCAGGTTTGTCAGAATAACCAACTCAGGCATTATTGAGAGTCATCCCCATGATGTATCGATAACCAGGGAATCACCAAACTACAGCAGGAAATCATTTGAGTAATCATTACAGTATTCTGACAGGAGAATCAGGGAAAAGCAGGTATATGAACAGAATAATTATTTCAGCATTTATCGTTACCATGCTTGCCGGATGCCTGGGAAAAGAAGGTAAAGAACCCAGGATTGCCGTAGCAAAGGCAGGAGACATGATACTTTATTACGACCAGATTCCTCCTCTGATTCAGGAAGGGATGGAACGATCAGACAGCATAGCAACAGTACAGAACTATATCAACCGCTGGGCCCGGAGGGAACTCCTCAGAAGAAAGGCAGATGCTAACCTTTCGGCAGATACAAAAAATGAAATAGACAGCCTGCTTGCTGAATCGAGGACCAATCTCTTCATCTACGAATACCAGCAGAAGATGATTCTTGAAAAAATGGACACCCTTATTTATGAAGATGAGATAAGTAACTATTATGCCACAAACGAATCAAGTTTTGTCCTTACATCAAACATAGTCAAGGCCAGAATAATTAAACTCCCGGCTACGGTTCCTGACTATGACAGGATAAGAACCCTGGCCAGGTCTGACAGCCAGACTGACAACCAGGAACTTGAGAAATTATGTTACCAGTATGCCGGAAAATATGATGACTTTGGGGAAGAATGGATACCTATGAGCAGGCTGATGCTTGAGATCCCTCACGACATCGGCATGCAGGAGGATTTCGTCAGAAAAAACGCATTCTACGAGACTTCAGATACAACTTCAATCTATCTTCTCACAATAAGGGATTACCGTCTGCGTTCTTCGGTTGCACCATACGAGTACGTGAAGTCCGATATAAAAAGAACCATTTGGAACAACAGAAGAATGGAATTCCTGCGCTCACTTGAGAACGGGATTTATAATGAAGCTTTAAAAGATAACAGTTTTAAAATGTTTTAACTATAATACCCAACCTGCCTTTCAGATATTTACAGTATTATGTATTTACTTTTCAGGCATGTGGGTTAAACGAAAAAAAAATATCCGGATGAAACCCACATGTATTGCAGACACAAACACGTATGTATATAATTTTCAGACATGTGGGTTCTCCCGCTTAGGCGGGACAGGCTATCAGACCATTAAAATAAAAATTATATACTGATGAAAAAAGGGCTCAGACATATTCTCATAATAGTACTACTTCTAAATGCCGGCAACAGCATAACCTTTTCACAGATACTTGTTGAATCGGTTGCAGCCCTTGCAGGCAATGAAGTCATTTATCTCTCCGACATCGAAAATATGGTTAACGATCTGAGAAGAAATGGAAATAAGACAGCTGTGGCAGAGCTCAGATGTTCGGTACTTCAGGATGCACTTATCTCAAAACTCTTCCTCGACCAGGCCAGGATCGACAGCATAACAGTTGCTGACGATGTTGTTGAGGGAGAAGTCAATATGAGAATAAATGATGTTATCAGACAGGCGGGAAG
>JAVEZD010000147.1:0-5223 GCA_034003165.1 Bacteroidales bacterium
GGGGCTTTCTGGGAGCCTGGGTCAGACGAGTTCCTTCCTTCAGGAACACCCAGGAGAGCTACTGAATACCTGCTTATATCTTTCAGGGGCTGGTTTTCGGTGTGAACCGTTATATTATGGGGAAATCCCGACTGGCCTGAGATATTGCTCAGCAGGGGAGAGTCGATGCTGACAGGGTTGAAGTAGTCGTTGAGGTCAATCATGGCAGGACTCAGGATTTCTTTTTCGTTTTATCTCCGGCAGCTATAATATTAACGCATTCTTCCCTGGTAAGCTTTTCAGGGTCAGTTCCCTTAGGCAGCTTGTAGTTCTTCTTATCCATGGTAATGTAAGGTCCGTACCGTCCGTTAAGTACCATGATGTCGCCGAAGTCCTTTATAGTTTTGTTACGGTCATTCTCATCCTTTTCATTGATGATGCTGATGGCTCTTTCAGCAGTTACTGAGTAGGGATCGTCAGTTCCCTTTTTAAGCGAATAGAATTTTCCCTTGTACCTTACATAGGGCCCGAACCGGCCTACTCCGACAACCATCTCCGAACCATCATGTTCTCCCAGTGAGCGGGGCAGCCTGAACAGGTTGAGAGCTTCCTCAAGGGTAATGGTTTCAATGAGCTGGTTCCGGGCGAGACTGGCAAAGCGGGGTTTGTCATCGCCGTTAGCTTCTCCTATCTGGGCAACGGGTCCGTAGCGTCCCATCTTCACACTTACCTGCTCACCTGTCTCAGGATGCATCCCAAGAATCCTGATCCCGGTTTTCCTGTCCTTCTTCTCAAGGGTTTTTTCAACAGTCTCATGAAAGGGTTTATAAAAGCCTTTGAGCATTCCGGTCCATTTTGTATCCCCGGCAGCAATCTCGTCGAATTGTTTTTCAACTTCTGCAGTAAAATGGAAGTCAACGATATCCGGGAAATTCTCAACAAGGAAGTCATTCACTATCATCCCAATGTCCTGAGGGAACAGCTTTGATTTCTCTTTTCCGAAGATCTCCTGTTTTGACTGTGACGACATATTCCCTTTGGAGAGGGTCAGTATTCTGATATCCCTTTTTTCTCCGGGCCTGTCTTCTCTCATAACATATCCCCTGTTCTGAATGGTTGAGATGGTAGGGGCATACGTTGAAGGCCTTCCTATGCCAAGTTCCTCAAGTTTCTTTACAAGGCTGGCTTCGGTATAGCGCGGGAGAGGGGTAGTATATTTCTGGGTAGCAGTAACAGTGTCGTAGTAAAGCGGCATGCCCTTCTTAACCGGCGGGATAAGTGACTTCTCATCATCGCCGTTCTCATGATCCGTTGATTCTGAATACAGCTTAAGGAAACCGTCGAACTTAATAACTTCTCCCGTAGCGTTGAAAAGGACAGGGGAGTTGCTCATATCGATGGTTATAATAGTCTTTTCAACACGGGCATCGGCCATCTGCGAGGCTATCGTCCTTTTCCATATAAGCTCATAGAGTCTCTTCTCATTCTGACTTCCCTGTACAGTGTTGTTTTCGAGATAGGCCGGTCTTATTGCCTCATGGGCCTCCTGTGCACCCTTGGTCTTTGTCCTGAACTGCCTGGTTTTGGAGTATTCTTCGCCAAAGGCGCCGGAAATTATCTCCTTCGACTTAGCCAGGGCAAGATTCGACAGGTTGGTCGAGTCTGTCCTCATATAGGTTATCTTTCCGGCCTCATATAGTTTCTGGGCGACAGTCATGGTCTGGGATACCGAGAAACCCAGTTTCCGGTATGCTTCCTGCTGCAGGGTTGATGTGGTAAAGGGAGGAGCAGGAGATCTGGTGCCGGGCCTGACGCTTACGGATCCGACCTTGAACTGCGAACTGTCGCACAGCTTAAGAAAAGCCTGTGCCTCCGGCTCACCCTGAAACCTCTTTGATGCTTCGGCTTTGATGAAGCTGTTTTCCCCGGCATCAGGTCCTGTGGTAAATCTGGCATTTACCCTGAACGATGATTCAGATTTAAAGGATATTATCTCCCTTTCACGTTCAACGATAAGTCTGACTGCCACCGACTGAACACGGCCGGCAGATAATGAAGGCTGGACTTTCTTCCAGAGTACCGGCGAGATCTCAAAGCCGACAAGCCTGTCAAGGATTCTGCGGGCCTGCTGTGAATTAACCAGATTCATGTCTATCTGCCTGGGACTCTTTATGGCATTGGTAATAGCCTCTTTTGTTATCTCGTGGAATACAATCCTCTTTGTTGACGCCAGATCGAGCTTCAGGACGTTTGCAAGGTGCCAGGCTATGGCCTCTCCTTCGCGGTCCTCGTCAGATGCTATCCATATATTCTTTGCGCCTGAAGCAGCTTTTCTGAGCTCGGCCACAACCTTTGCCTTCTCTTTGGGGATCTCGTAATCGGGGGTGAAATTGTTTGCAACATCAATCCCAAGATTCTTTTTGGCCAGATCCCGGATATGCCCGAAACTGCTGACTACATGGAAATCCTGTCCAAGAAATTTCTCAATGGTCCTTGCCTTTGCCGGAGACTCTACTATAACAAGATTTTCGATCATGCGGGAATAATTTACTCTTTAAAAATCAGGCAAAGTAAATCATTTAGGTACCAAACTTCAAAATAAACCGTTAAGATTCTTTATTAATTACTATTTTTGAACCAAACAAAAGTGTTGAATGAAAGGAGATTCTAAGAGCCGGAAATATCTTATAGTGTTCTGGTCGTTATTTGCATTGCCACTGATTGTTATAGCGCTTCTGTTCTTACTTATCTCGCTTGAGAAACTAGGCCCTATGCCTTCATTCAGCGAGCTTGAAAATCCTGAATATAATCTTGCAGCAGAAGTCTACTCCGAAGACGGGGTTTTACTGGGAACCATAAGTATTGAAAACAGAACATGGACTGAATACAATGAAATATCACCTTATCTGGTTGATGCTCTGGTGGCAACAGAGGATATACGGTTTCACAGGCATTCGGGTATTGATGTAAGGGGACTTGGCAGGGCTGTTATCCGGACTATACTCCTTGGACAGAACACAGGAGGCGGAAGTACCATAACACAGCAGCTTGCAAAGCAGCTTTATCCGCGTGATACGGCCAGAACCTCGGAATTTGTAAGAAAGATGAGGCTGGGGGTGTCAAAATTCAAGGAATGGCAGACTGCTGTCAAGCTCGAGAAGAGTTATACCAAGGAGGAGATCATTACCATGTATCTCAACAAATTTGATTTCCTCTACCAGGCAATTGGTATAAGATCGGCTGCAAAGGTTTATTTTGATGCAACTCCCGATTCGCTTAATCTTCAGCAGGCAGCCATGCTTGTTGGTATGCTCAAGAACTCGGCACGCTACAACCCTGTCCGTAACTACGACCTCATGCTTCAGCGCCGTAATGTGGTGTTGTCGCAGATGTCAAAATACGGATATATAGCTCCCGACCTTGCCGATTCAGTAAGAAACCTGCCCATAGAGCTGAATTTCAGGGTTGAAGATCATAATACAGGCCTTGCAACCTATCTGCGCGAATACATAAGAAATATAATGAGAAGACCTGAACCCGACAGGTCGGCCTATGTCACCCAGACATCCTACGACGATGCATTGTGGGAGTGGGAGAACAACCCCCTCTACGGATGGTGCAACAAGAATACAAAACCCGACGGTTCGCCATACGATATTTACAAGGATGGTCTCAAGATCTATACAACCATCAACTCGAAGATGCAGCAGTACGCTGAAGAAGCTGTAAGGGAGCACCTTTCGATAGAGGTCCAGCCCGATTTCGACAAACGTGCAAAAGGCTTCAGAAACCCTCCGTACTCAAACGACCTTACTAAAAAACAGGTTGATGATTTGATAATGAGATCAGTTAAGGAGAGTGACAGGTATTATGTGATGAGGGCCAGAGGTGTACCTGAAGACTCAATAATGCTGGCATTCAACACTCCGGCAAAGATGAGGGTTTTCTCATGGAAGGGAGAGATTGACACGATAATGACCCCCTACGATTCTGTACGTTACTATAAGAATTTTGTCAGGTCATCATTCCTTGTCGAGGATCCTCACAACGGTCATGTAAAAGCATATGTCGGAGGTCCCGACTTCAGATATTTCAAGTGGGATGCTGTCACCCAGCAGAAAAAGCAGGTAGGAAGCACAATAAAACCCTTCCTTTACACTGTTGCCATGCAGAACGGTTATTCGCCATGCTATGAGGTTGAAAACATACCACGGTCGTTTGATGTTGGTGATTCAATACCCTATACTCCCCGAAGCTCAGGTCCCAAGGAATACCATGGGAAGATGGTTACCCTGAAGTGGGGACTTGCCCAGTCGGAGAATTATATATCGGCCTGGATAATGCAGCAGTTCACACCTACTGCCGTTACCGACCTTATGAAAAAGATGGGGATAAGAAGTTTTATTGATCCGGTCTACTCCATCTTCCTTGGTACCTCAGACCTTAAGCTTGAAGAGATGGTGGGAGCCTATGGTACCTTTGCAAATAAAGGTGTTTATACAAGGCCAATGTATGTGACCCGCATCGAGGACAAGAACGGAAATGTAATCTCACGGTTCACACCTATGATTGAGGAAGTGCTGAGTGAAGAGCAGGCCTATCTTATGGTCAACCTCCTCCAGGGGGTCGTTCAGGGAGGTACTGCAGGCAGGATGAGGCGCGAGCCATATCTTCTTACAAACCAGATTGGCGGGAAGACCGGAACCACCCAGAATCACTCAAACGGATGGTTTATGGGAATAACGCCTAACCTCGTGGGTGGGGTGTGGAGCGGATGGGAGGATCAGTCCATTCATTTCGAGACACTGTCGGAAGGCCAGGGAGCCAACATGGCTCTTCCAGTCTTTGCCATCTTCCTCAGAAAAGTATATGACGATCCCGAATTCGGGATAATGCAGGCCGATGAGTTTGAGAGGCCCCTGAATTTCAATGTTGAACTCGACTGCGACAGGGTTAAAAGAGAAAGTTCAGGTCAGAATTCTTACCTGAGGGAGAGATTTTAAATCACCATTTATAAGGATCAGGCGGCTGTCAGGTAAAAAGTGACCTGACAAGGTCTTCTGTTTTGCCTGCCTGGATAACCTCGATTGAGTTTTCCTTTCCTGGCTTGTAACGATGGAACTTTGATATATATATCTTTTTGAAACCCATCTTCGCAGCTTCCCTGATCCTCTGGTCAATCCTCGAAACAGGTCTTATCTCTCCCGACAGGCCGGTCTCTCCTGTAAAACAAATGGTTCTGTC
>JAVEZD010000148.1:0-5166 GCA_034003165.1 Bacteroidales bacterium
CACAAGATACTTACCTCATTGAAAGGTCCTCACGGCGGATTTTCACTATTAAGGGATCCCAGGGAAATAACTCTTTTCGATATTATTCTGACAATAGACGGAGAGGAGCTCTTTACAAACTGTGTGATGCACAACGGAAGCTGCAGGAGTGTTAGTCATGAGAAAAAACCCTGTCCCCTGCATAATGATTATTCGAGGGTAAGGAATGATATGATGAAGCTGTTCAAGAGCCGGACTATAGCTGATATAGTCAAAGCAACCAATAAATCGGGTAAGATTACGATTTAGTTTCCTGTCTGTGGTAGGGTTTAACCAGGAGCCATAAAAAAACAGCTGCTGCTATTCCGCACGAGTTGAAGATGACATCAAGTATATCTCCCTTTCGCGTCAGGGTAAGTCCCGACTGCATGAATTCAATAACTATACCGAAAGTGAAAGGAATAAAAGCTGCCATTATCATCTGGCGTGTATTTGTGAACATTGTTTTGTGTTCGACCAGTATTGCAGCCATAAAAAGGAAGTAAAGTCCGAAATGTGCATATTTGTCGGCGTAGGGTATATCGAATAAACCTTTGGTATCTAATGAAGGGGCTGAGGCAAGGCTCAGATACAATATCACCAGTGCAAGCAGAATTGAAATAATGTTATTCCTTATCATTTTGAAAGTTTGTGCAAAGGTAGTTAATCGGATAATAATTTATTTATTAATTTGATGAACTCATTTTAATGATGGCAGGAATATATATCCATATCCCTTTTTGCAGGAAGCTGTGTGCCTATTGTGACTTCTATCACCTTACGGCCTCATCGGGATATGATAACTTGCTTGAAGCTCTTGTAAAAGAAGCAGGGGAGAGGCGTAGTTATCTGGCTGGCGGGAAGGTTTCGACGCTTTATATCGGAGGAGGGACACCCTCGGTTCTGTCTGTTGAAGAACTGACGCGGCTTATCAGGGATATATCTGCATTTTTTGAGTTTACGGATACCCCCGAGATAACTGTTGAGCTTAATCCGGATGATATAACTGAAGAATATTCCCTGGGATTGAAGGATTCAGGAATAAACAGGGTAAGTCTTGGCATCCAGTCGTGGAGTGACTCTGACCTGATAATGCTCAACAGACGTCACGATAGTAATCAGTCGCGACGGGCTCTTGAAGATATATTTAAAGCAGGTTTTGAGAATGTATCTGTCGACCTTATTTATGGGCTTCCCGGAATGACCGATGTAGAATGGGCCAGGAATCTTGATATAACATTTTCGTATGGAATAAAGCATTTATCAGCGTATCATCTTACCATTGAAAAAGGAACTGTCTTCAACAGAATGAAGGAGAGGGGTGTTCTCAAAGAAATAGATGAAGAGGATAGTGCTGTTCAGTTTCAGACACTTATAGGGAAATCGGCAGATGCAGGCTTTATTCAGTATGAGATATCAAATTTTGGTAAACCTGGTTTTTTTTCTGTTCATAATACAAATTACTGGCGGCAGGTAAACTATCTCGGGCTAGGTCCTTCTGCTCATTCATTTAACGGATATTCAAGACAGTGGAACATTCGTGACCTTAACGGATATATCAGGGCACTTAATACAGGGAAGGAATACTATGAAAGAGAAGAGCTCGACACCCGAACCCGATTCAATGAATATATACTTACCTCGTTAAGAACGATGTGGGGTATTGATCTTGAATATGTTGAGGCTGTTTTTGAAAAGGAAGGATATGATTATGTTAAAAATATGTCGGGTAAGTTCATTGATTACGGATTGATGAGGCTGGACAAAAAAAACCTGGTCCTTACGGACCAGGGTAAACTAATATCTGATAATATTATCTCAGAATTTATGCTTGTATAAGCCCGGACTCTTACCTCTTGCTAAGCATGAAGGTAGTACGGCCGATAAGATTGTTCTCAAGGTAGAGTTCGACGCTGTAGGTACCGACAATGAAATCGCCTGTATTATCGACGAAGATACACATCTCGATATCCTGATTCATATAATCAACAAGCCTGCTTGCCGAATATATCAGTTTGTTTCCATTGTAGTCGAAAAGGTTGTCGGGACTTGTTGTTATAACAAGTGAATCGGGTCGGATAACACGCATGAAGACCTCCTTCTCTCCGGCTTTGGCTATAGGGTTTTCCCTTAGGGTAAAACATATTCGGAGTTTTTCAAGCATATTAAGCCTGGTTGTCTCCTTGCTTTTCCTGTTAAGTGAAACGGCAACTATGTCTTTTGCCTGTATCACTGATGCCACTTCAACCTTGGCATTAAGCTCTTCCCTGACCTTTGACAGTTCGACATTGCTGGTCTGAACCTCAGTGATCTGTTGTTTAATGTCGAGGTTTTCAGCAACCAGTTCCTTGTTCCTTGTGTTAAGTGAATCGATCTGGACAATATAACTTTTCATTATATCCCTCATAGTGCTGATCTCAGCTCTGTATTTCTTTATGAGCTGAACATTGGAGGCATTAATTGAAAGCAACTGTACTATCCTGTTCTTTTCCCTTTCAAGGTTGGCCTGCAGAGTATCATTGTCAGTTTTAAGCGTATCGTACCCGTGGACCATAAGCCTGAGCTCATTGGCCAGACTGTCTTTCTCCTGGGTAAGTACCGTTTCCATCTCCACCATCTTGTTCTTCTGATCAAAGTACATCACTACAAGGAAAATAAGACCTGCTGCCAGAAGAATAGTGGTAGCTATCATGGCTATTGGAGCATTTTTTTTCCTGGGCTGCTCAACCGGCGAGGTTTTAGTTGTGTCTGTCATTTATTCTCTTGTGTTTAAAATAATTAATGATACAAAATTAATAATATCCTTATAATTTTATATTATCCGATTCAATGATTAAATTTACATCCGAAAAATTGTAAACTAATTAACTAATAACCAAATATATGAGTGGTTTTTTCGGTGTCATTTCAAAGACCGATTGTGTTAACGATGTGTTTTATGGTACTGATTATCATTCCCATTTAGGGACAAAACGAGCAGGGATAGTTTTTATTGTACCGGGTAAAGGATTCAGAAGGTCGATTCATAACCTTGAAAATGCTTATTTCCGCAGTAAATTTGAAGATGAACTGAAAGATTTCAGTGGTAACTCGGGAATGGGTATCATAAGTGACACCGATCCCCAACCAATTCTTTTCAATTCCCATCTCGGCAGGTTCGCAATTGTAACTGTTAGCAGACTCCTTAATATTGAGGACCTTGAGAAGCAATTCCTCGGCAACCGTAAACATTTCACTGAGAATTTTGAGGGGAATATAAATCCCACCGAAGTAATAGCCAATCTTATTTGTGAGAGAGACAGTTTTGTTTCAGGCATTGAGAATGTTTTTGACAATGTGAAAGGTTCGTGTTCTCTTATGATACTGACAGAAAATGGTATTATTGCTGCCAGGGACAAGCATGGGCGCACACCTGTCATTATAGGAAGGAAGGAAAATGCCTATGCTGTTGCAAGTGAATCGAGTTCTTTTCCCAATACAGGTTATGAAACTGAATATTTTCTGGGTCCCGGTGAGATAGTCCATATTACATCCGATGGTTACCAACGTGTCAGGGAGCCGGAAGAAAAGATGCAGATATGTGCTTTTCTGTGGGTTTATTACGGTTATCCTCCTTCCTATTATGAAGGCATTAACGTTGATGAATGCAGGAACCGGTGCGGGGAAGCCCTGGCACGCAGGGATTCTGTACAGGCTGATTTCGTCTGTGGGATCCCCGATTCGGGAGTAGGGCATGCCATTGGCTACAGCAATGAAAGATGTATACCCTATAAACGTGCTTACTCAAAATACACTCCTACCTGGCCCAGGAGTTTCATGCCCCAGAATCAGAGTCAGAGAGATCTGGTGGCTAAGATGAAGCTGATTCCCAACAAGGCTGTTATAGGTAATAAAAGGATGGTTTTTCTGGATGATAGTATTGTCAGGGGAACCCAGCTTAAGGACAGCACTGCCGACCTTCGTAATTCAGGTGCTGCAGAGGTCCATATGAGAATTGCCTGTCCTCCTCTTCTTTATCCATGTCAGTTTCTTAATTTCTCACAATCGAGATCTCCCATGGAACTGGCCGGCCGGAAAGCCATATTCCAGATTGAGGGAAAAGAGCCCGGCGATGTAAGGGAATACGCTGACCCTGATTCGGAAAAACATGCCCTTATGGTTGAAACGATACGAAAAAACCTTGATCTCGATTCACTTATGTATCAGCGTCTTGATGATCTGGTTAAGGCTATCGGCCTCCCTAAGGAAAAACTTTGTACACACTGCTGGGATGGTTCCGGCTATTACTAGCATTTAGATTACATTTAAGGTGGTCAGACCTTAGTGCTTTTTAACTTTTTTAAGGTGGCCTTATAGCCTATCTCAAACAGTTCTACTGCCTTTTCAGGATCAAGGATCTTATAATCTTTAAGTTCGGGGGGCGCAATGAAAAGATCGAATTTCTTAATCTTTTCAGTGATTTCCTTTGACATACTAAGAAAGAAGGAACGCTCGGCAATCTTTGTTATACCACTTATCGATTCTTCGTCGCCAATAGGATTAACATATGATCCAATAATTGTGTTACAACTTTTTTCAATAGGCTTAATTGGCATGTTATCGAGCACCCCACCATCAACATAGTTTATATCATTGATTATAACCGGGTTAAAAAGAACCGGAATACTGGCTGAAGCTATTACGGCAGTAAGGAGCTCTCCTTCCGAGAAATATACAGCCTTACCATGGTTCAGGTCAGTGGCTGTAACAAACAGAGGAATCTTAAGTTCTTCAAAGGTTTTTGCCCTAAGGTTTGACGACAGGAGCTTCTCCATACCGGATATCTGAAGAAGCCCGTTTCTGGGAAGGGTAGGACGCATATAGTCGAGCATACTTCCTGAATGCATCATCTCAAGTATCTCTTTGGGTTTATAGCCATCGGCGTAAAGAACTCCGGCAATTGCACCGGCACTTGTGCCTGAGATGATATCCGGAAATATATCCGATTCATTTAGAGCCTGTAAAACTCCAAGATGGGCAAAACCTCTTGCCCCACCGCCACTGAGTACCAAACCTGTTTTATACTGTTTTGCAGTCATATAATTTTAATATTAGGAGCCTGTAAACAACGCAAACTATATTACCTCCATCTCACCATCCGGCACATTT
>JAVEZD010000149.1:0-5164 GCA_034003165.1 Bacteroidales bacterium
TCGATTATGTTATCGGATCGGTGCACTATATGGGTGATGAGAGTGTTGATCTTGGTCCAGGTTTTTACGCCGGCAAAGATCCGGATCTCCTTTTCAGTGCATATTTTGAAAAGGTTTCGGAGGCTGTTGCCTCGGGACTTTTCGATATTATGGCCCATATTGATCTGATTCGTATCTACGGGTATATGAAGCCTGAGGGGAAGGAAGTATTGTACAGAAAGCTGGCTGTTACGATGAAGGAACACAACGTAGCTTATGAAGTCAATACCAACGGAAGAAACAAGGCGCTTGGCGATTTCTACCCCGACCGCAGGTTTCTTCATATCTTCAGGGAAGAGGGTGTTCCGGTCTGTGTCAACTCAGATGCCCATATGCCCTCAAGGGTTGCCCAGCATTTTGATGAAGCCTATACCCTGCTGAGGGAAGCAGGTTATACTGAGATGGCAGTGTTCTCCGACAGGGAAAGGCAGATGCTTCCGTTTAAATGAAAAATAGCTGAATCTGATTGTATTATATTTTTTCTTTAAGTTGAAGCCCTTAACCGGATTTTCAACCTCCTGAAAAAACATGTTCAATGAAGATTTTTATTCCTATTGCAACAAGTATCAGGCCGCCTATCACTTCAGCACATTTCCCCATCCGGCTTCCGGCCGATTTGCCGATACGTATTGCCGTCATGGAAGCGACAAAGGTCACAGCGCCTGTCATGATACCAGACAGCCAGATGTTCATCTGAAGAAAGGCAAAACTTATTCCGACGGCAAAGGCATCGATGCTGGTACCGACAGCGGCAGTAACAAGTTCAATGGGTTTGCTGTAGTCTCTTGGACGGTCATCTTCTTTTCTGCCCAGGCCTTCGGCTATCATCCTGATTCCAAGAAATGAAAGAAGTATAAGTGCTATCCAGTGGTCGGCCGACTGTACTGCATCGCTTATGAGTGACCCTAGAAAATAGCCCGCAACAAGCAATCCTGCCTGAAAAAAGGCAAAAACGACAGCCAGTCCGGTAGCCTGCCTGAACAGGATACTGCTTCTTACCACTCCGTAAGAAAGAGAGACAGCAAAAGTGTCAAATGAAAGGCCCAGGGCCACGGCAAAGATTGTTACAAAATCCATGAAATTCCCAGATAGGGGCAAATATAATATAAAACGGGCTAATAAGGTTTTTAAATCCGTTTGTATATATTTGGACACTAAAAACAACCCCATGAGAGCCGTAATACAGCGGGTGGAAAGGGCTTCGGTCACTATCGGCGGCAAGCTCAGGTCATCAATAGGAAAAGGCCTTCTGGTTCTTGCCGGTATCAGCGAAGACGATACCGAAGAAGACATAGGCTGGCTTGCCGGTAAGATTGCCAGGCTAAGGATCTTTGATGACGACTCAGGTGTAATGAATCTTTCAGTAACCGATATCCGGGGATCTGTAATGGTAGTCAGCCAGTTTACCCTGCATGCAAAGACAAAGAAAGGGAACAGGCCTTCTTATATAAAGGCTGCCGGTCCCGAAAAAGCAATCCCTTTATACAACAGCTTTAATGCCATGCTGTCGCAGCTGACAGGAAAGGAAACTGCTACGGGTGAATTCGGGGCCATGATGAAGGTTGAACTTGTAAATGACGGCCCGGTTACCATCATTATTGACACCCATGAAAAGGAGTAACAATTTAATAAAAAGCCAGATGGATAGAACAAGCGGGGAAAAGGAAAGTAATGAAGAAAAATCGTTCAAGAGGTCGGTACTGCTTGTAGCAACTTTTGCAGCTTTTCTTACTCCTTTTCTGGGTTCGGCTGTCAACCTTGCACTGCCGGCCATAGGAGAAGATCTTGGGGCCAGTGCTATAGGACTTGGCTGGGTAATAAGCAGTTTCATACTCTCTTCAGCTGTCTTTCTTCTTCCTTTCGGAAGGCTGGCTGATATCATTGGGAGAAAGAAAGTATTTTCTGCCGGAATAATCCTGTTTACGATCTCCTCCTTCCTTATAATCTTCTCCCCCAGCCTCAGCTATCTGATTGTTATGAGAATAATACAGGGTATCTCGGGAGCTATGATCTTCGGCACCAGCATGGCCATCATCACCTCAGTCTTCAGCGTCGGAGAGAGAGGCAAAGCAATGGGAATCAACATCACAGCTGTATATTTCGGATTGTCAAGCGGTCCGGTCATAGGGGGATTGCTAACACAGTACCTGGGCTGGAGAAGCATTTTCGCTTTTCTCGTTCCCTTTGGTATTATTTCTATTATCCTTATAAAAAAGAAGATCAAAACTGAATGGGCTGATTCACGCGGTGAGGCTTTCGACTGGAAGGGATCAATAATTTACGGAATATCTCTCTTCGGGCTGATGTACGGTTTTTCACTTCTCCCTGAAGTAAGAGGCTGGATCTTCCTTGGCTTCGGGTTAGTTACCTCCGTACTGTTTCTCCTGTTCGAGAGGAAATCGGCAAACCCTGTCTTCGATATCAGGCTTATCTTACGCAACAGGGTTTTTGCCTTTTCAGGAATAGCAGCCCTTATTCACTATTCCGCAACCAGTGCAACAAGTTTTTTTATAAGCCTTTACCTCCAGTACCTTAAGGATTTTGATGCGAGAAGTGCAGGGCTTATAATGATATCCCAGCCTTTGGCTATGACCCTTCTGTCGCCGCTGGCCGGAAGGCTGTCGGACAGGATGAATCCAGGGATCATCGCCTCAGCCGGAATGGCTCTTACGGCATCAGGACTTATTATGTTATGTTTCATCACGCCCGCAACTCCTGTTTACACAATTGTCATCCTTCTGCTTATCATGGGGGTTGGCTTTGGCCTTTTTTCGTCGCCCAATTCAAATGCCATCATGAGCTCGGTCGGAAGGCGATACCTGGGAGTGGCTTCAGGTGTGGTGGGGACGATGAGGATGATAGGACAGATGCTTAGCATGGGTATTGCCATGATGCTTATCTCACTGTTCATCGGCAAGGAGACAATAAATCCGGATACCTATCCAGGGCTTATCTCAGCAATGAAGACAGGTTTCGTCATATTCTCAGGACTGTCAGTTATGGGAATCTTTGCCTCACTTGCCCGTAACAAAAGGCCTGCAGGGGCTGACTGACCAGGAACCCGGCAGCCCTGTTATCAAGGCTTTGGTTTAAAAAATATTTTTGGAATGATTTTGATAACAAAAAACATTATATTGAACCCGTTCTTTTTTATTACACAAATAGCGAATAAACAATAACCTTATATCATAATGACCAAGCTTTATCAAAAACTTATCAAGCTTTGCCCATCCGAGAATGAGGTCAGGAAAGGCCTCAAAAAGGTTGCCTCTGCCACACAGGATGTTCCAGATAAGCGTTTGTTAATGAACATACTGAATTCAATTGACCTTACCAGCCTCAATACCTCCGATAACAAGAGCAATATCCTGCACCTGACCGGAAAGGTCAACAGCTTCTCAGGCAGATTCTCCAATATTCCAAATGTTGCAGCAATCTGTGTATACCCCAATTTTGTTCCGGTTGTCAAGGAAAAACTCACTGCAAGGAATGTAAAGATAGCTTCTGTTGCGGGGTCCTTCCCCTCATCACAGACTTTCAGAAGCATAAAAGTCACCGAGTGCAAAATGGCAGCCGAAGCTGGTGCTGATGAGATAGATATTGTAATTCCTGTTGGTGCTTTTCTCGGTAAAGACTATGCCATGGTTGCAGAAGAGATAAGCCAGATCAAGGAAGCCATTGGTGACAGGCATCTTAAGGTGATAGTCGAGTCGGGACTTCTGGGTGATTACGAAAACATATTCAAGGCATCGATGATTGCCATGGATGCAGGAGCAGATTTTATAAAGACTTCAACTGGCAAAACCTCTGTTTCTGCTACCCCCGAGGCTGCCTATGTAATGTGCATGGCTATCTCGGATTTTTACTCCGAAACGGGTATTAAGGTAGGCTTTAAGGCTGCCGGAGGGATATCATCCACAGCCCAGGCAGTAAATTATTTCCAGATTGTAAATTACTGTCTTGGAGAAGAATGGACAGGGAACAAGCTTTTCAGAATTGGGGCAAGCAGACTTGCCAACAATATACTTGCTGACATCTCGGGAACCAGTAACGAGTATTTCTGATCTTACCTTATTATCCTGATTTAAGGGCATTTCTCCTTTTTATAGTTATTTTTGTGCTTTTTAAAGCACTCTGCTTATGTTAAGGGGATCAGACATACAGGATAGTATTAAGCCAGACCTCGTTGTCCGTATCAACACCCGTAATCTTATCAATGATTCAGTATTCAGGAACATAGACAGGCATCTTGATTCGGTTGTTGAACCCGCACCCACGAAAGCCATAAAATCAACACCTGCAGTATCAGAGATCCCTCCGGAAGCTATAGTTACTGATACCACGGCAGTATGTTCACGAAACACAGTTGCCGACATTACCTTCAGCGACACATCAAGCTATACCGCTTTCCTCAATCCTGAATTAAGGAATGAACTTCCCTGGTTTGTTGCCGGACAGCTTCAGGAAGAAAACCTTAGGGAGAGTGTAGTAATAATGGATCTGAAGGAAGGCAAGAGATTGCCTGACAGTCTTTTCAGCCACGACTGGATCATAATCATAATATTCATGACCGCTCTCACAGCAGGTTTCATACGCAATAAAAGCAGGAACCTTCTCACAGGTCTGTCATCCTTTTTTCTTTTGAGAGGCATAGGTGATCCATCATCGCGCGATACAGGTATCCTTTTGCGCTGGAACACCCTCCTGCTTAACTTTGTTACCCTGGTTACCATCTCTCTTTTTATATTTTGTGCTTCAGAGTACTACGGATTTATCCAGGGCATACCACCCCTGTTATCCTGGTTCCTTATCTTTATAGCCTTACTGGTTGCTGTTGTTATCAGGCATTTAATCATTTCAATAATCTCATTTGTCAGTGAGCAAAGAGAGATATTCAATGAATATCTGGTGACAATCTACCAGTCAGATAACTATCTTGCCCTTATTCTTTTCTTTATTATAGTCCTTCTGGCCTACTCTCTGAAGTCATCTCCAGTGGCTCTTCTGATGGCCGGTATTATTTCATTTGCAATTCTTTATGTTATCAGAACCACAAGACTCTTCTTAATTTTTATAAAAAGAGGTGTTTCAACTTTCTATTTGATTTTATACCTTTGTGCCCTGG
>JAVEZD010000150.1:0-5130 GCA_034003165.1 Bacteroidales bacterium
TATGAACCTCACAGGGGCAAGTGTTACAGTTGCGGAAGGTGCTTCAGCTATTGCCCTGTACATCTTAATAAAGACAAAAATGGTAAAGGTTGATGAAAAAGATATAAGGGTCCTGAAAGGTATAAGTACGGGAGCCGGAATATTTACAGTGATTGTAGGGCTTACGATGCTTCTGGGAGTCATTCAGCTTAAAACGATGGATCCTCTTGACAATCCTGCCATTGTTTCGGTAAAGGAAGAGTTTGACAAGGATCATGAGAATGCTGTCAAAGCTGAACAGGTAAGAGCTCTGGATCTAATGGCACGAAAAGCATATTTTTCTTCACGGCGGCAGGTGGAAACCGGATCCTACCTGCTTATTGCAGGCGCCGTCATTTTTATTATCTGTCAGCGGCTTCTTGCCGGAGCATCCAGGGATATGCCCTCTCCTCCCGGGAAAAAACATGATCAGGCATCGTCCAACATAAGCTATGCCAGATATCTGGCAGGCACTGTCGGAGTTATCACTATAGCTGCCATCGTTTCATCCTTTATTCTCAGAAATAACGTTCCCGACCTGTCGGGAAAAAATACGGCAAGGGCGGAGAAAAGAGAAAAGAAGAAGAGCAGGCAAAAGGAAGAATCCCTGACAGTTGCTGCAGGTCTTCCTTTCAGCCCTGATCCTGTCAACTTTCCCTTTTTCAGGGGGCAGGATGGCCGCGGAATAGCAGGAGATTCTGAGTATCCCATTGAATGGAATGGAGAAGATGGAAGTAATATTAAGTGGAAGACGACGGTACCCATGAACGGAAAGAGCTCACCGGTAATATGGGGTGACAGGCTTTTTGTTACCGGCGCCGAAGGCAACAGTTGTGAGGTTTATTGCATCGATAAAAACAGCGGGGAGCTTGTTTGGACCGCTTCAGCATCGGGACTGCAGGGAGAGCCTGCTGTACCGCCCGAGACCGACCATGACACCGGCATAGCTGCTCCTACTGCTGCCACGGACGGACAATCTGTATGTGCCATCTTTGCCAACGGTAACCTCGTTTGCCTCGATATGGACGGTAATATGAGGTGGGGCAGGAATATTGGCACTCCTGCCAATATATACGGCTATTCATGTTCAGTGATAATGTACGAAGGACTTCTTATTGTCCAGTTCGACTCCGATGAAAAGGTTTCCGTTCTTGGTATCGACATCATGACAGGAGAACAGAAATGGGAAACCCTCAGAAGAGGAAGATCAACATGGTCTTCTCCGTCCATTGCAACCTTTAACGGGGCGCCCCAGGTTGTCATTAACGGGAATCCTGAAGTGTCAGCCTATGACCCTCTTACAGGTAATGAACTGTGGGCCATAGAAGTCCTGACAGGCGACGTAGCTCCTTCCCTGGCAGTAAACAGCTCAATGGTTTATGCTGTTACTGACTACTCAAAGCTTGCAGCAATAAAACCAGGACCGGCACCGTCAATAGTATGGGAAGATAATATGTTCACCTCCGACGTCTCCAGTCCGGTAGCCAATGACCAGTATGTGTTCCTTGCAACAGGCGTCGGTGACGTGGTGTGCTATGATGCAATGAAAGGAGATACGCTGTGGACTCACTATTTTATGGATCAGTTCTATGCTTCTCCCGTCCTGGCCGGCGACAGGCTTTTCCTCCTCGACAGGAGCGGCCTGATGCATGTTGTCGATGCCGGACCTGAGTTTCAGTTACTGGCCGAATCCCCACTGGGTGAGCCTTCAGACTGTACCCCGGCATTTTCAGAAGGGAATTTATATATAAGGGGACGAAGTAATATTTATTGCATATCAGCGAATTGAAAGACAGTAAGAAACATACGGAAGCATGCAGCTGCAGTCAGGATGCAGCCTCTCCTGAGGAGATCAGGAAGGTCGTTGAAGCGGTTGTCGGTGTAACAGGCCGGGAAAAGGAGAAGGTAATCCTTATTCTTCAGGAGGTTCAGAAAAGACTCAACTACCTTCCTTCAGAAGCACTGAAACATATATGCAGCATTACAGATATAACACCGGGACAGTTATCGGGAGTCTCAACCTTCTATTCGCAGTTCAGGCATATACCATCTGGCAGACATACGGTTAAGATATGCTCCGGTACTGCCTGTCATGTGAAAGGATCAGAACTGATAACGGAAGCCTTTAAAAGAGATCTTGAAATTACACCTGAAAGGAACAGTTCGCCTGATAACCTCTTCTCGATAGAAGAAGTTGCCTGCCTGGGATGCTGTACCCTGGCACCGGTGGTTCAGATCGACGGCAAGACATATGGTCATGTAAAGACTACTGAGGTGAACAGGATAGTCAATGACTTCCTTCAGACCCCGGAAGAAGAACTCGATGGTGAGAATAATAATGACAGCGCCGATTTTGATGCTGAGGTAAGGATAGGTCTGGGATCGTGTTGTGTGGCAGGAGGAAGCAGGGAGATACTTGGCACCCTTCTTAACGTAAGAGAAGATTACGGGCTTAATATTAAAGTGAAGCCTGTAGGATGTGTTGGTGTATGTAATCAGACACCCTTACTGGAGATTGCGGGAAAACAGGGTAAAAGCTACAGATATACCAATGTGAGAAAGGATGAGGTTGAGGAGATCCTGCTCAAGCATATAAGTCCCAGGTCGCTTGATAAGAAAATAAGGGTAAGGATAAACAACCTTGCCGATACCTTTATATCCGACGATATGCTCTACAGTCCTGTCAACCTTCACGACAGCGACAGGGAACATGTTCTTAACGATTTTCAGATATCCCAGGTCCGTATTGCAACACTTCACGGCGGGCTAATGACCCCCGATTCATTTGATGAATATTCTCTTCTTGATGGCTTCTCTGCCCTCAGGAAGGTGCTTATGATAAACGATCCTGAAGAAGTTACAGAGGTAATTAAAGCAAGCGGACTAAGGGGGCGTGGCGGCGCAGGATTCCCGACAGGAAGAAAATGGGAAATTTCGGCATGTATAAGATCCAGACCCAAATATGTGGTATGCAACGGCGATGAAGGAGACCCCGGAGCCTTTATGGACAGGATGATACTCGAGTCATTCCCGTTCAGGATAATTGAGGGGATGCTTATTGCCGGATTCGCTACGGGAGCTGAAAGGGGTATTTTCTATATCAGGGCAGAATATCCCCTGGCTGTTGAAAGGGTTAGAAACGCCCTTATAGTATGCAGGGAAAAAGGTATAGTCGGAAATAACATTATGGGATCTGAATTCTCCTTTGAGATTGAGGTCTTTGAAGGCGCAGGTGCTTTTGTATGTGGTGAGGAGACCGCCCTTATTGCTTCTCTTGAAGGGCGGAGAGGGACTCCCCATCTGAGACCACCCTACCCGGCTGTAAAAGGATACAAAGGCTTACCCACGCTTGTCAATAATGTGGAGACCCTTGCAATGGTGCCATGGATATTAAGTAACGGGGCCCCGGCTTTTAGTGCCATCGGGACAGTTGAAAGTAAAGGGACCAAAGTGTTTGCCCTCGCCGGAAAAGTTGCCAGGGGTGGACTTATTGAGGTTCCTATGGGGACAACTATAAGAAATATTGTCGAAAAGATCGGAGGAGGAGTAGCTCCGGGCAGGACCTTCAAGGCTGTCCAGATCGGTGGTCCATCAGGAGGCTGTATTCCTGAAAGACTGGCAGATACCCCTGTCGACTATGAGGAGCTGACCAGACTTGGGGCAATGATGGGCTCAGGAGGTATGGTTGTACTCGATGATACCGACTGTATGATAGACATGGCAAAATACTTCCTTGAATTTACCCATAAACAGTCGTGCGGAAAATGCACCTGGTGCCGTGTGGGCACCAAACATATGCTCGACATCCTTGAGAAGCTTTCACGCGGACAGGCTTCACTTAACGACATTGATGAACTTGAAAAGCTGTGTCACGAGGTACAGAAGGGTAGCCTATGCGGCCTTGGGAAAACAGCTCCGAATCCGGTACTTACCGGCCTCCTTTATTTCAGGGAAGAATACGAAGCCCATACCCGTGGGATATGTCCGGCCAAACGATGCAGGTCACTTATACGATATGAGATAACAGATAAGTGTACCGGGTGCACCAAATGCTCTCAGGAATGCCCTGTGGATGCCATTGAATTCAGACCTTATGAAAAACACGAGATCATACAGTCGCTATGTACAAAGTGCGATAACTGCCGGGTAGTTTGTCCTGATGATGCCATTGAACTAGTTAATACACATCATGAGAATTAAAATTGACAATATTGAAGTAGAGGCTGAAGATGGTATCACCATTCTTGATGCTGCCCGCCTGGCAGGAATAGAGATACCCACACTATGCCATAAAGACGGAGTGGAGCCTTATTCCTCATGTATGGTTTGTATGGTAAGGGATAAGGCTAAAAACACCTTTTTGCCTTCATGCTCGGCTCTTGCACACAACGGCATGGAGATAGATGCCTCGGGCGAAGAAGTTCTGGGTCTCAGAAGAAAAGCCGTGAGTCTTCTTCTTTCAGAACACAGGGCCGAATGTGAGGCCCGGTGTCGTGCAGTATGCCCTGCCGGTTACAACATACCACTTATGAACAGGCTGCTTCTGGCAGGAGAATATGACGAGGCAGCTGAACTGATAAGGTCGGAGGTTGGTGACGGAGAACTTAACTGCATTAGCTGCAAAGCTTTCTGTGAGAATGCCTGCCTGAGAAAAAAAATTGACAATGCCGTTTCAATAAGAAACATAAGAATATTCATAAGTAAAAACTTGCCGGCCGTAAGGAAGTATGAAGTATCTCCCCATTATTCAGGTAAGAATATAAGGAACAGGTACTCCTCCAGAACCGGACCACTTGATGAAAAGGAACTTGCTGAGTGGACCAGGGAATGTAAGGATCATCCTGTCAGGCACATGGATATTTCAGGATATGACATGGCTTCAGAAGAAGCTGCAGCCTGCATGCACTGTGACTGCCGTGCTTCATCCGACTGCCAGCTCAGGGCACTTGCAGATAAGTTCGGGCTGAAAGATCCCAAAGTTAAATTTATTAATGCCCCCATAAGTAAAAAGATAAGCCGCACAACCGGCCTGATTTTTGAAAACGCAAAGTGTATAAAGTGCGGATTGTGTGTGAGGATCGTTGCTGACTCTACTGAAAACCCTGCTTTATG
>JAVEZD010000151.1:0-5050 GCA_034003165.1 Bacteroidales bacterium
CTTTTCATGAGGGCGTTGTAGTCGCTTATGTCGCGTGTTGTGAGTTTAAGTTCATCTATTCCTGTCCATCTTGCCACATTGATCCAGACTTCCGGAACCAGCACACCTTCGAGGTCACTGCAAATAATATACATACCTTGTTTAATAGTTTATGTTAGTAATTCTTAAGTATTTCCTCCTTAAGTTTTTCATAATCATTATCGAGGAAAAGATACTCTTCATCCTTTGATTTTACCTCTGCAAGTGAGGGAGGCAGCTCTGGTCTTACACCAAGGGCTGCTTCTGTCTCATCCGGAAATTTAGCCGGATGGGCTGTTTCAAGAGAGATACAGAGCAGCCTGTCAGTCGTTCCTCCGGCTTCATTAAGATATCTCATCAGCCCGTTCCAGGCAACAGCACCATGTGGTTCGAGCAGTACATCATGAAGCCTGAACACTTTTTCCATGGTCGATTTTGTTGTTGCATCTGAAACACTTACTCCATACATATCCGTGACCATTTTTCCCAGATCCGGAAGCTTTACAAGAACACCGTGTTCGTCCATGTGACCACCGTAAAGGGTAACTATTCTTGCCATATTACTTGGGTGTCCAACGTTCATGGCACTGGATATACATTTTCTTGAGGGGGAGATAATGTTGTATTCGCCGGTATTGAAATACACAGGAACCTCATCATTTTCATTTGTTGAAATGACGAATCTCGATACAGGAAGTCCCATTTCGCGGGCAAGTATTCCTCCTGTCAGATTTCCGAAATTACCTGACGGAACGCTAAACACTGCTTTATCATCATTACCTGATGAACATCTGAGCCACGACCAGAAATAATATACAGATTGAGGAAGAAGCCTTCCTGTGTTTATGGAGTTTGCCGAGGACAGATTTTTATCTGACAGTACGGGATCCATGAAAGCTTCCTTGACTAGTCTCTGGCAGTCATCGAACTTTCCGCTTAGAGCATAAACCCTTACGTTTTTTTTGAGGGTGGTCATCTGTTTCCTTTGCATTTCGGTCACTTCATCAAAGGGGAACAGTATTACAACATTTATATTATCGAGGCCATAGAAGGCATTTGCCACGGCTGAACCCGTATCGCCCGAAGTTGCTGTAAGAATTGTAATCTTTCGGTTGCTCAGCTTAAGGAAATACTGCATAAGCCTTCCCATCAGCAGAGCAGCAAAATCCTTGAAAGAGGCGGTAGGGCCCCTGTCGAGACGAAGTATATATTTTCTGTCATAGACATTTTCAACCGGGACATCAAAGGTATAGATGTTGTGACACATCTCTGACAGGATATCGAAACCTATATCCTCGTGCGTGAATCTGTTGAGGATCGAAGCCGCCAGTCCCGGGTAATCCATCTCCCTGAGTCTGTCTAAATCGTTTTCTGTTAGGACAGGTATTCGTCTGGGGAGATAGAGCCCCTTGTCAGGAGCAAGACCCTTCAGGAGAGCTTCCCTGAAAGGAACCTCAGGCGCCCTGCCGTTGGTCGAATAATATAAATTTCCAGCAGTCAATTATTTGGTTTTAAACATTTACCACTCTAATAAGATCAGCAAAAACACCGGCCGCAGTAACATCTGATCCGGCACCATATCCTTTGATTACCATTGGCAGATCCTTGTATCTCTCGGTTGTAAGCAGCACTATATTATTACTTCCTTCCAGATCAAATGACGGGTGTGAACGGTCAACAGTAATAAGTTCCACTTTTGCCTTCCCCTGATCCATAACGGCAAAAAATCTCCATTTTTTATCAAGGCTCTGCAATTCTTTACGTTTCTCTTCAAACTCAGCATCATAGGTGCTTACTTTTGAGAAGAAGGAGTCGAGGTCGCCTTCAAAACACTCGTCGGGCAGGAATCTCTTTATCACAATATCTTCCGACTCGAGGTGATATCCTGCTTCTCTTGAAAGGATAAGTATCTTTCTTACAACATCTGTTCCGCTGAGGTCGATACGGGGATCGGGTTCTGAAATACCTTTTTCCTTTGCCATTTTTATGGCAGCACTTAGCCGTACATCGGGTCCGATAGTGTTAAACAAAAAATTAAGGGTTCCGGAAAGAACAGCTTCTATCCTGAGTATCCTGTCGCCGCTTACTATAAGGTCGTTGATGGTTTTGATTACCGGCAGACCGGCTCCGACAGTGGTTTCATACATGAATCTTACCCCTTTTTCGGATGCGGTGCTCTTAAGCATCTGGTAGTAACTGTATTCCGAAGAACAGGCTATCTTGTTGGCAGTAACCACCGATACATAGTTCTTCAGAATATCACCATATGTCGAAGCTACCCTGGGATTGGCCGTACAGTCGACAAAGATGGAGTTCCTGAGGTTAAGCCTTGTCATTTTGTCAATGAACCTGCCAATATCACTTTTCTCACCTTTTGCCCTCAATAGTTCCTGACAGCCCCCAAGAGGTATCGATTTGCTGTCAACGAGCATCTTACGGGTATTAGTCATACCAATAAGATTTATTTTAAGATTGTGCTCCTTAAGAAGTATATCGTGCTGTTTTTCGAGCTGTTTAATGAGGCATGATCCTACAAGTCCTGTTCCGGCAATAAAAAGATGCATTTCCTTGTACTTTGAAAGGAAAAATCCATCATGTATCACGTTAAGGGCTTTCTTAAGGTTCCTGTTCCTGATTACTACAGAGATATTAAGTTCCGATGACCCCTGTGCGGTGGCAATAACATTAATGCCATTCCTTCCAAGCGACCTGAAGAGGGTTGCCGAAATGCCCGGAGTGTTTTTCATCCTTTCTCCGACAATGGCAATTATTGACAGGTCTTTTTCAATTACCACCTTAAGCTCCCTGTTGCCTATCTCCCTGCTGAATTCACGCGTTATCGACTCTGCAGCCACTTTGGTGGAAGAGGGGTCTATTGCAAATGTTATGGAATACTCCGACGAGGCCTGGGTTATAAGAACTATACTTACGTTTTTTCTTGCCAGGGCCCCGAAAAGTCTCATAGAGGTTCCGCTTACACCAACCATGGCAGCACCCTGGATTGTTATAAGGTCAATATGATCAATTGACGAAATCCCTTTTATGGGACTCCTGCTGCCGTTACCTGCTTTGCCGCTTATCAGTGTGCCTTTTTCTTCCGGATTGAAAGAGTTCTTAACGTAAACGGGGATATTCTTTTTATAGACAGGACGAAGGGTAGGGGTATAAATTACTTTTGCACCAAAATGCGACAACTCGATGGCTTCAGAATAAGTCATGTTATCAATCGCGTAAGCCCTGTCTACCTTTTTTGGATCAGCGGTCATAAAGCCGTCTGAGTCGGTCCATATCTCCAGCGCTTCCGAATTTATTGCTGCAGCAATTATGGCTGCGGTATAGTCGGAGCCACCTCTTCCCAGAGTGGTGGTCTCATTGTCAGACGTCGAAGCAATAAAACCGGGGATAAGGATTCTTTTTCCGGATTTAAGAATCTTTTTTCTTATAAGAGGATTTGAGATGTCGAAATCGACATTGGCATTTCCGTAATTGTCATCCGTCCTGATTATCTCCCTGGCATCGAGCAACTGGCAGTTGTCAAGAGCTTCGGAAATAATGAGTGAAGAAAACCTTTCTCCTGTACTCAGTACCTTGTCGAGGGCATAGTCGCTCAACTCCCTGAGAAGGTAAATGCCGTTAAGGGTCTCGCATAACTCAGTATTAAGGGCTTCAATGCCCCTCATTACCCTTTCGGTACTATCTCCCTGAAGCAGCTCTCTGGCTGTGTCTATGTGTCTCTTAATAAGTTCGTTAAGCAGTAGCTTGTATCCTTCGTCGTGAACCGATGCAAGCTCACTAATTTTCTTGAGCTTATCTGTCACTCCCTGAAATGCTGATACTACAATGACACATGGCATCCCAACCGGATCAATAATCTTCTTAACGGCTCTGATCCTTTCAGAGTTTGCTACAGATGATCCGCCAAATTTCAGGACTTTCATATTTGATTTTTTTTGAGAGAAGAAAAAGCATCCCGGGCATTTGATTTTAAGGATGCAAAAATAACTAAATTAAGTTTAAACTCCTGATTTATTAATGTCAATTATAAAAATGATATAAACTTTTTATAATCAACAGAACTGGTTCTAAAAATCTTAATAAAAGATAAAACCAGTTCTGCTGACAGTAATATTAAAAAATTAACAGTATACTACCTCGGTGGCTTTCAGGAGGCAGCTGCTTTTTCAAGCCTTCGCAGTATTGAAAAGATAAAGGCGGCAGAAAGGAAACAGCATACAATAAACACGAGCCACAGCGTTGAAAGCGAAACCTTATCCCACAGAAGTGTTCCCACAAAGAGAAGCTTGTTGCCCACTGCGGTTGCAAGCAGCCAGCCGCCCTGCATAAGTCCCTGGAAGCGTGATGGTGCAACCTTTGATACAAAGGAAAGTCCCATAGGACTAAGGAAGAGTTCAGCGACTGTGAGTACCAGGTAGCTGCTAATGAGCCAGTAGGGCGAAACACGGTCGCTGTCGGCTACCGGTGCTCCTTCGAGCGAAGCAGGTGAGGGTGCATCAACTGAAGCAATAAGAACTATAATAAATCCTATTGCTGCTATAATCATACCTATCCCAATTTTTTTCGGCGTTGAAGGTTCCTTGCCTCTTTTTAATAATGCGGCAAAAGCTGCCATCACAGGGAAGGTAAGAGCAACGATAAAGAGGGGATTGAACGACTGGAACACCTCAGGAGAA
Organism: Bacteroidales bacterium; assembly: GCA_034003165.1. GTDB lineage: Bacteria > Bacteroidota > Bacteroidia > Bacteroidales > VadinHA17 > LD21. The sequence continues at coordinate 4,710 of JAVEZD010000151.1, forward strand.
ATGGCATTACTATCGCTGAAAGCAGTGAAAAGCTTCTTCATAAGACCCGTAGGATCAAATCCTGCAAGAAAGAACAGAGTCATCAGCAGTGATACTGCAAAGAGAACGGAACCCCATATCCTTGCTTTTGCAGTAAGCTTTCTGTAGAACAGCATAACTATCCCGGCAATAGCTCCTAAAAATGCAAGCATGGAGGGCAGGGTGAAGAAGATGTTGGTGAACCTGTCAACTTCCTTGAATGTATAATCCCTGGCAAAAAGGGTGAGGGTAAGTCCGTTCTGATGGAATGACATCCAGAAGAAGATTACAACAAAAAACACAAGTACAAGAGCCATGATTCT
>JAVEZD010000152.1:0-5040 GCA_034003165.1 Bacteroidales bacterium
CTCCTTTAAAAAATGACCTGAGCCTGTTGATATCGGGAAGTATACTCGACTGAATTCTTCTTGCATAATTGATACTGTCGGTAATTTCCATATTCTGAAGCTCAATCTCACTCTTCTGTTTCATCACTACCTCGGTTCTGGCATCAAGCTCCTGTTCCAGATAGGCTTGAATCTTCTTCTGAGCCTTCTCCCTTTGCCTGACAATCAGAATGAAAAATCCGGCAACAGCAAAAATGGCTGAAAGTACAAACCACCAGCTTCTCCAGAATGGTTTCCTTATAACAAGATCGAGTGTCAGTGGATTCTCATCTGCAAGGCCATCCTCACTCTGCGATACCATTTTAAACCTGTACCTGCCGTCTCTCAGGCTGTAAGTGACATCCCTGTCAGTCGTGAATTCCGTCCAGTCTGCATCATAGTTTTCCATAATGGTACTGTAGAAGACCTTTTCAGGATTGCTGAAGTCGATACCTACAAAACTGATTTTTACGGAGTAATTCTTTTTGTAAGGGAGGACTATCTCCGGCTGATAAGGAAATTCAACATTGTTTATTGTAATTGAATTGATGTTATTCAATGGTGGAATATTACTCCTGTTTTCCCTCTTCCTGTCGTAAACTATAAGTCCCCTTGTAGTACCTATGAAGACTCTGCCGTCCGCTGACTCATAGAAACAATCAGCATTACAGTCCCCTCCCCTTGCAAATTCGGTGTCGTAAACCTTTATCAGTCCCGACTCAGGTTCATAAACTGAAAAACCTCTGGAATGACCAATCCAGATATTGCCGTCGGAGCTGGCAAAAATGCTGTAGCAATAATTTGACATCAGGCCGTCAGCGATCGAAAAAGATACGACAGTATCGGCGCTGATACGGAAAGCTCCGTTCCCTGAGGTTGCTGCCCATATATTGTCATCTCTGTCGACCATTACTGCCATAATCTTATTAAGCATATTCCCTGCAATAACCTTGTCGTCCGCAATAATGCCAGAAGCAGGATCGACGCTGTAAAGCCTTTCGCTCTCACAGGCCACATAGACGCTTCCGTCTCCTGCCGGGGTTATCTGGTTTATATAGTTGTGAGGCAGCCCTTTGTTTATGTTGTAGTTCGATCGCAACTCACCTGATTCCCTGTCGAGCAGAAGCAGTCCGTTCAGTGAGGCCAGCCAGATATTGTCTCTGTCAACCTCAACATGAAGGATATTATTCTCACCTGAGTCCCCCGACCTGAAAACCTGTCTTACTCTTCCGGCACCGTCAATACTGAAAAGGCCGGCCCCCCTGGTTGCAAACCAGATATTATTATAATCATCAATAAAATAAGAGCTGATGTCGTTGCGCCCCGTATATGACGACAGATCCCTGAAATTACCTGCCGGACCGGCATGAGGATCAAAGAGATAGTACCCTGAAGGTGTTCCCAGAAAGAAATCATCCTTAAATGAATTTACATATAGGATGTTTTCAGGGTAAGTCGCATTACCGGGAAGGTAGTAGCTGAAAGCATCCGAACCAAGCAGGGAGAGCCCCTGGCCATTAAAACCAATCCACATGTTATTTCCCGAATCCCTGAACATACAGGAGACATAACTTCCCGGAAGTCCCGATGCCTCATTAATGATTTCCTCCGAATCGCCAGATAACCTTATTACACCTGTCTCTGCCGTTCCTATCCACATACTTCCTGTCTCATCTGCAATAACAGAACTGACTGATGCATATTCAAGGGCCGGTGTCGCCTCCCTGCGCCTAAGGTCGTAATCGCTTCCGTTAAGGCTTAGGCTGAAGAGTCCGTTGCCGTCGGTACCTATAAGAAATTCATTACCGGACTTTCCCTGTGTAACCGACATTATCCGGGCATAATCAAAGCCCTCGATAACAAACGCCGTATTAAGTGCTCCCTGTGAGGGTTGACAAACCATAATGTTTTCCATGGTACCAATGAGCAGCCTGCCGTCTGTTGAAAAACAGGCAGCTGACATCAACGGATCTCCGTCAGTTGTATATTCAGCTATCTGTGAAGGTCTTCCCGGATCGAGGCTCAGAACCGGCATTTTCTGAGGAATGATCCATATCAGGCCATCACTGTCTGTAAGAATCGAGGCTATACCTGAGCTGTTTGATACATCTACCTGAATCAGGCTGCCATCCGAAGCATAATATACTGATCCATCGTTACTTCCGAACCAGAGCCTCCCGTTCTTATCCTTTGTTGAACATGTTATGTACCTGTTTTCATCTGCATCGGGGAAGGGAATTTTACTGAATACAAATCCGTCAAACTTAACAAGTCCCGCCCCTGTACCAATCCACATATAACCCTGGTCATCCTGGATCATCGAATATATGACAGTACTGGGCAGACCGTCAGACGTATTATAATTCCTGAATCTGTATCCCTGTCCGTTCAGCAATGCCGGGAAAAGGAAGATGCACGCTATGGTGCACACCAGTACGCTTAGCCTTCGAATTCTTCTCATATCAGAATTATGCTATTTTTTCTGAACCTGCCTTATAGTTGTTCTGGGCTGATACCTGGGGACTCCTCCGATAGGCGAACTGAAAAACTGGAGGGCATCACCACGTTGGTTCTCAAGTGATACTACCACATTATTATTTCGCACGAGTGACCCCTGCTTCTTATGAAACTGAAAATCAAGAGACTTGCCTATCTCAGGTGGTTCAATAGGTATCCTCGACACTGCCCAGTCATTCTCATTTGAAATCGGCACCTGTATTCCCTGTTTGTAGGTTGACACAACAAGTATGTTTCCGTCATCATCCCAGTCAAAATTCCTTTGCCTTATCCATACAATACCTGTATCAACATATGGGTAAATATGTGAAACACTCTTTGTATCATTCCACATCCTGAAGGTATACTCATAGGTAAAGGCATTTGCTCCTTCGATGGGAACCTCAGTGTCTCTCTCGCGGCTCAGGAAATATCTGTGAAGGTTACCATCGTCACCAACGATACCTTCACATACTATCTTGAAGATATAACTGTTCCATTTCTCGTTGAAATCGCCCTGGGAAGGGTTGAAAGGGCCGAAAACATAGTATTTGTTGTCATATCTGGGATCATTTCCGAATACTCTTGATGCAAGAAGGTTCCCCGTTTTATAATTGTCCCCTTCAACCAACCCCCTTGATTCAACATTTATGTCGGGGTCAACACCCTTGCCTCCGTACACTGAAAACAGGGTACGTGAGTCCCATACTCCCTGAAGCTCATCATGTTCACCACCTACATCAGGATCAAAGACCTTAATATAGAACTGCTGGTCGAAATCCTTCGGAACGGTGAAAAAAAACAGTGAATAGAAGTCATCGTCTCCCCATGAAGTCTCACCCTGCCTGCCGAAAGTAACCAGAAAAGGTATGTTCTCATCCTTTCCGGGTACAGCCTGGCTGGCTGCTTCAGGGGTAAAGGCTGCCAGCAGGGCAGCTGCTGTTATGAATGACTTTATTATATTGCAAACACTCATCGGAATCAAAAATAGTAATTTTATTTTCAGGGGCTCTGCAGTATTGTAATATTTTTCGACACGCATGTTTCCCTTGCCACCCCGCCTGGCCCTTTTGCTGATGTCAGTATAAGCTGAACATTATAGGTCCCTGCAACGGCAAAACTCTTCTTCACCTCAGTCCCTTCGTCAACTGTCTCATCATCAAAGTTCCAGTAGTATTCTTCTATATCCCAGCCGGGCAGATTAGTCTTCATTGCCGAAAAGCTAAGCTCCACACCTGAATAAGCCGTATCGGCAGCAGTGATGACAGCCTGCTCATGCTCAGTAAGAACCAGTGTATCTGATTTCTGATTGTAGCTGGTTTCATTTGTAATAAGATTTATTACATCGAGCTGAATGACATATGTTCCCGGACCTGAGTAACAATGCGTTACAATCTTACCTGTATCGGATGCCCCGTCCCCGAACCTCCACTGATACCTGAAAGGCAGGGAGTCGTATCTTACTGCATTTTCTTCAATGAATTCGTAACAGAAGTTATTCTCCATTATTGTTTCGCAACCTGCTTTTCTTATCAGGGTAGCTCCGAATGAATATATATCGTCGCTCCTCCTCCGGTTGCTTGTAAACAGGCCATTTCTGAGGTTGTCTCCCGAGCTTACAGCAAAATCGTCGGATGATGAGTTGACAGGTTCAGGAAGGAGGAGCGGATCGCTCCAGGTTCCATAGCTGAGAACCGAATAATAGATATCCATACCTCCCATACCTCCGGGTCTGTCAGAGGTGAAGCACAGATAACCCGATGGATGCATCACCGGGTAGTTTTCCGAAGCCGGCGTGTTGATACCTGAACCCATGTTAACAGGAGCGCCCCATTCACCGTTGATCCATTCACAGTACCAGATATCTGATCCCCCCTGCCCTCCCGGCATGTCTGAAGAAAAGAAGAGGTAACGCGAATCGCTGCTTATTGATGGCTGGGCCACATCATAATCCGGACTGTTATACCTGAATGGCTCAACAGAAACAAGCTCCTGTCCCGACAGGGTAGCCCTGAAAATCCCGCTATGGTTAACAAAGTTGCGTCTCTTTGCCTCGGGTCCGGTTTCGATCTCACTTGTGAAATACACTGTAGTACCATCAGGAGCAATACAGAGAGGACCATTGTTAAACATGGCACTTCTGGGGGTCTTAAGCTCTGCAGGCTTACTCCACTCCGAGGTATCAAGCCGTTCTGCAAAGAATATATTGAAAAGTCTTCTTCCATCAAAAGAAGTCCTGTCACTTATCGAACTAACCCTTCTGTCTGAACAGAAAATCACTCCGTCGTTGTACAATACGGGTGAGATATCGTTAAAGACAGCAGAGTTGAATGGCATCCTTGACACGCTGTAACGGAACAACTCCTGGGCACCGGAGTTCTCACTGCAGATAAGTGCATATATTAATAATATTACCGTTACTGTTATTCTCTTCATCCCTATCTAAAAATATCTTGGATTGGCGGCACTTACCTTGTAGCCAAAATCATATCTAAGTGTAAATTCAGTCGATCCTTTCGAAAAGGA
>JAVEZD010000153.1:0-5034 GCA_034003165.1 Bacteroidales bacterium
AGATAAGTCTAACCTTGCCCAGTCCCAGTTCCCTCATTATGCTGGCTCCGACGCCGTAGTCTCTCTCATCTTCTCCGAAACCAAGGCTGAGGTTAGCCTGAACGGTATCCATGCCTTCATCCTGGAGACGGTATGCCCTGATCTTGTTAAGCAGGCCGATACCCCTGCCTTCCTGGTTGAGATAGATTACAACGCCTTTTCCTTCCGCCTCTACCATCTGCATTGCCTTATGAAGCTGGGACCCGCAGTCGCAGCGCATTGATCCGAAGATGTCGCCTGTGAAACAGGAGGAATGTAGCCGTACCATCACAGGTTCGTCTTTTGTCCAGCTGCCTTTTACAAGCGCTGCATGTTCGAGCCCATTGCTTGTCTGCCTGAAGGGGATAAACTCAAACTCCCCGTATTCAGTGGGCAGCTTGACCCTTTCGCCTTTTTCAATAATAGAATCCCTTTCCAGAGTATACTTAATAAGGTCCTTGATAGTGATGATCTTTATTCCGAACTTCTCCCTTAGTTTGATAAGGTCAGGGAGTCTTGCCATTGATCCGTCCTCGTTCATTATCTCAACAAGCGCTCCGCCAGGCTGAAGTCCGGCCAGCCTTGTAAGGTCGACGACAGCTTCGGTATGTCCGGCTCTTCTCAGCACACCTTTGGCTTTTGCCTTGAGAGGGAAGATATGACCCGGACGGCCAAGGTCGGAGGGAAGTGTCGCAGGGTCGATAAGGGCTTTTATGGTAAGCGCTCTGTCCTTAGCTGAAACACCTGTTGAAGTCTGGTCGCTCAGCAGGTCGACAGAAACAGTGAACTGGGTCTCGTGAAGAGAGGTGTTGTTGCCTACCATCAGATCGAGTTCAAGTCTCTCGCATCTCTCTTCGGGAAGCGCCGCACAAATAAGTCCGCGGCCATGTGTAGCCATGAAATTTACTATTTCAGGTGTAATAAGTTCGGCAGAACAGATGAAGTCCCCTTCATTTTCCCGGTCTTCATCATCCACCACTATCAGGAGTTTTCCGTTTCTGATGTCGTTGATAGCTTCTTCAATCGTGTTTAGCTCTAATTTATTCATTATTGTCAGTTTGTTTTTCTTCAAATGCCGGATTGGCTTTTCGGCCAATGACGGTCACCCTGTATATATAATCCTTTATCTTTCTGAAAAATGCCAGGTATGTATCAATATTCATTATAACAGAATCATTTGATGCCTTGTAAGTCAGGAAGACTCCAATGGGCAGCAGTATATATGACGAGGCCCACATCCCGGCAATGGTGTTGACCTTGTTTTCCTCGACAAGCTTCTGTCCCGACAGTGAAACAACATACCAGATGACGAAGAACAGTATTGAGATAACTGCCGGGGTTCCCAGTCCGCCTTTCCTTATTATTGCCCCGAGGGGTGCACCTATAAAGAAAAACACGACACAGGCGAAGGAAAGGGTAAACTTCTTGTTCCATTCGACTTCATATTTCTTTATGTGCCGCACTTCGAAAATGTTTGATTCTGTTGCTTCAACAAGGTAAGTGTTACCTTCCCTGATGTTGTTTATAGCCCTGGATATAACAAGCAGTTTATCGACGACAGGCAGCGAATCGAAAAGCCTTGTCCTGTCAAAGTCCCTTTTTTCAGGAAGTACGGGCGGATCATCTCTCATGCCTGAGGAGTTTGGGTAGTATCTTTCAACATACAGTCTCGAATTGTTGAACTCAGAGAAGTCCCTGTCGACCCTGGTTCCGTAGTTGGTGTTCAGAGAATCGATATACCATGTCAGCTGCGCTATGTTGAGCATGGCTGAGTTTGATTTGAAGAGGTCTTCTGTGCTTCTTTCCAGGTCGAAGCCCGAAAGTGAAAGTACGAGTGTCTGTTCTTTGAAGTAATCCCTTCGTGCGGGAAATTTCTTTTTGTCGTCGGGCACAGATTTTTCCTGGATCTCGGTAAATGAATATCCGTTATACAGTACCATTATCATGGCAGTCTCGTCGGGAGTGACGTTCATATAACCCGAGTCGGCATAGGTGACAGCCACATTTCCTCTTTTGTCGCGGTGGTCATAAATAAAGAGCCTGTCGAGGCGGTTGGTCATGGGATCTTTAGAAGTAATCTTGATGCTGAAGCCGTCGATGTCGTTGTTGAAGGTCCCGGCCTGGATGTTTATATCGGGTCTTTTCCGTCGGATATCGTAAAGAAGGGTTTTTGCCTTGTTGTTGGCATAGGGCAGCACGTTGTTTGAGAAGAAGAAGGAGATGACCGAAATTACTATGACAAGGAGGGTCAGTGGTTTCATTATTCTCTGAAGGGGTATCCCGGATGACTTGAGGGCGCTGAGTTCGCTGAATTCGCCCATGTTTCCGAAGGTCATCAGGGCGGCGAGCAGGATGGCAAGGGGGAGGGCCATCGGGACAAAGGAAAGGGAGAAATGGAATATCAGTTCGGCTATGACTTTTAAATCGAGTCCTTTACCGGCAAGTTCGTCGACGTACATCCAGAGAAACTGCAGGATAAGGATGATAAGCACAATGAAAAATGTGAGTATCAGCGGGCCCGCGAATGATTTAAGCACAAATCTGTCAAGTCTCTTCACTCTCTGAATTGTTTTGTTGGCAAAACTACTTGATTTTTATTAAAAATCACACTGGCCAGCCAGGCTATTTTAGTCTCAGGCGGATATGACAGTTATGGCAACCATTGTTGTGGAAATCAGGATGGAGGGATATGACCATGCCGGAAGCAGGGCTATAATGGGATGGATCAGATTCCAAGGGTACGTTTAAGGTCGCCTATCTGGGAGTCCCACAGGTATATGGCGTCCTCTTTCTCATCAGGTTCGGCAAAGTCGGTGATTATGAGGGCCAGGTCGCCTGTGAGTTCATGGACGTTAATTGAGAATTCGAAGTAGTTTTCATCTCCGCCGGCAATGTCAAGCCATGTGAACCGTACCAGTTTATTTTCCTTAATAACAGACAGTCTGGCTTTTGCATCCACTTTGTCCCAGACAAAGGAAAAGACATCGCCTTCAACATTTACGTCATCTGCAAACCATTCAGCAAGTCCTTCAGGGGTAGAGAGCCGTGAAAAAAGTACTTTCGGGGAGCAGTTCAGGGTGTATTCAAGCTCATATTTAAGGACCATGGTGGAAGTTGTAAAATTGAGGCTTCTTTCCCGCAATATAGAAAAAATTATTAAAAGAAAAAATCCTGTTGATTTTTTGGCATTAACTCTTTATATTTGCAGCCGCAAACCGGGAAGGTCCCGGAAGTTCACTAAACACTATGGCGAGATAGCTCAGTTGGTTAGAGCGCATGATTCATAATCATGAGGTCCCGAGTTCAATTCTCGGTCTCGCTACTTAAAGATCAGGCAGTTACGAAATGTTTAAGTAACTGCTTTTTTTATTTGAATACACAATTGAATACACAAATTAACTTATAGCATGGATTTTCACATATTTTTCAAACTGTCCTTCAAACTCATATTCCGTTCAAACTTGATGTGGATTTTCATGAATTGTGGACATTAAATGATTAAAGTGTCAATTAAAATGTCAATTGACACCTATTTGAGCACTTAATCTCACTTTATATGTAGCTAAATATCAGTGTATTATTTTATGCTTTTTAATCAGGAAGATTCATAATTGACTACTAAGAGAAGCATCTAAATAGTTATATATGAGCTATATAAAAAGATTATTTACTACAAATATCTAATATTTTTCAGAAAAGCATAGGGTTCAAAAAAAGGGAACTTTTGAACTTTTCATTCCCTTTTCCACTAACATATGATCCTGTAAATAAGATTTATAACGGTTTTTAAAGCATCATATTAGGAAGAGTCAGTTAAGACAACCAAAGGAGTAATTATCGTCAGAAGTCAGTTGCCTACGTCAATGTAGTTAAGGTTGAATACTTACCCTGTTTGTATCCTCTCCACTCATTTCTTTAAAATTCGGGTAATAAGCATGTCTCCCTCTCCTTCCTCATATATCATTTCACAATTGATCTTGCAGATAGAAGAATATTTCCTGGTAAAATTAATACTGCTTTTTTTTGAAGCAATTGTAAACTCTCCATCTGAATTCATCGAAAAATTCCATTGATGAAGACCCTGGTATTTTTCATTTTCTCCTTCATTTGGCTTATGCTCCATCAATACATAGCTATTACTTTTTACTACACTAATCATCTGAAGAATTGCTCTCTCGGGATTATATGTATGATCAATGCAGTTTCTTGCAAAAACAAGATCAAATGTATCTGGACAAAAGGTATCTGTAAGATTCTCCGCTTCCAGTCTTATAGTTCTTACCAAGGGTATGATCCCGTATTTCTTAAGTATCGCCTCATACTCATCCGCCAGAGGATCAACAGCAATTATTGATACATCTCTTTCTCCCAGTTTCTTTCCCAGGTAAGTCAATGGCCCTGATCCAACATCCAGAATACTGGAATTCTTTTCTTTTAATAGCTCTGCTGGTCTATCCTGTAACTGTAAATCGGGATCCAACCGGCGCCTGTAATCAAAGTTCCAGCGTAATCCATGGTAATGAAAATACATGTCCCAAAAATGGATCTCTGCCTTAACGTTTTCTTCCCATCTCTGACGAACTTCCCAACTATCTGAATCTCTATTGCACATATCCTGGAAGATAAAAAATTAACAGAAAACTCAAATCATTTAACCTGGCATAAGAAAGAAAAGCTCTCCGTTTGTCAGAAAATCAGAGGAGGCCAGCATTTATTTCCCCAATGCTTTCAGTGGTTTTATAAACCTGTATATCAACCTTCTGTTTTCTGTTATGATATCACCTGTCCCGGTCATCTCACTTACAAAATTCAGGTCTATGTTGTAGGTTGACTTCATCCCATTGACCAGATCAATCCCGGCGATATAAACACCCCCGGCAGGAACAAGAGAAAGAGTACTGATCTTTCCTCGTATTATGCCATACTCCATATACGGAAATCCTGACAGCTTTATATTGACATCCTGACCAGTCCTTACCCTCCCCACACCCGAAGCAGGGACTTCTGCCCTTACAA
>JAVEZD010000154.1:0-5011 GCA_034003165.1 Bacteroidales bacterium
CTTTTTAAGGTATTTCCCTGTGACAGACTGTTCACATAGTACCAGATCTTCAGGCAAGCCCTCGAAGATAAGCTCCCCTCCCTTTTTCCCGCCTTCAGGACCCAGGTCGATAATCCAGTCAGCAAACCTTATAATGTCGAGGTTGTGCTCAATTATCACCACTGTATTGTTGCCTGCAACCAGCGAACGTATAATCCGGTAGAAATTATCAATGTCGGACATGTGAAGTCCGGTTGTTGGCAGTGACGTTCCTGATTTCATAAAATGAAGCCGGGGCCTTTCTGGAAAACACAGGTTTTTCACTCTTCATAAGGTAGGCGCCTCTGATACTTTCTGTAGGGACAAGCCCTTCAGGTATCCCGTTGTAAACAATATTACCACCCTGCTTTTTATCTGCCAGCATAGCCCGAATATGTGACAGTTCACCTCCTGGCCTTCTTCCTGAGAATATTAAACGCACAGAGGTAGCCTCCGCAGATGGCGCCGGAGAAGCCGCCACCGGTCCGCCCCCATGCAGAGGCAAAATGAAGATTCTCAACCGGCCTGAATGAATCGAACACCTTCCTGCCGGGATTCTGTGCAAAACCATAAACCGCACCGCCCGGATTAAGGGTGTACCTCTTCACTGTGACCGGAGTGGCGACTTCGTAAAAGCCCACAGCATCCTTAAAGCCCGGAATCAACGCTTCGAGCCTTTTGATGAAGGTTCGTGCAACATATTCCTTCCTGCGCTCATACTCCTCCTTCGGTAGATCTTCCCAGTCGGCCAGGTAATCAATGCAGCACACCGCCCCCACTGACTTGCCCTCTGGTGCCAGTCCTGAATCAAGCTGCCCGTAATCTACAAAAGTGAAGCTTCGTATGTCGAAGTCAGCCCTGTTATTGGCGGCAATGTCAGCCTGCGACCTGACAGTGTTGTCATAGATGAATGTTGAATAGAACTTATGCCCCAGCTCCTTCAGGGGCCTGTTGAACCCGAAATAGACTGTCAGCAATGAGGCTCCTGTGTTAAGCCCGATACACTCATCCTTAAGCTGTGCCCCGGTCTCCGGGGGCAGGAGATCAGCAAGGGCAGGGATGGCACTGTTTGCCACTATCTCATCGGCCGTGGCCTCAAAACTGTTCTGCATCGGGTCATTTCTTTTCCTGTATATAACGCCCGTAGCCCGTCCATCCTTTACAGTAATCCCTGTAACAAGATGGTTAAGCAGTACCTTTCCTCCATGAGTGATGATATAATCTGCCAGGTGGTCAGAAAGCCTCTGCGAGCCTCCTCTGATGAAGCTGGCTCCGTTGGTATAATAGCTGCCCTCGGCAAGAGAATAGTATGCCAGTGAGAGCGAGTAGGGATCATCATGAAAATACCCGAGGTTGCCAAGAAAGATAAGCTTCAGGTCCTCATTTCCTATAATCGAGTCCAGGAAGCTGCCAACGCTGATGTCCGGTTCGCTGTCAGCTGCCGTCTTCTTTTTAGGTGTGAGCAGCTGATCAAAGTACCTGGCAATCCCCTCCTCCTCATCCGGGAACATCTCCGTGAGTCGTGCTGCTGCCACCTGCGCGTCATGCGGTACCGTCACAGCAAGGTCTCCCCTTATGAACCTGTAGAATTCAGGCACGGGCAGAAAATCTACCTTCCCTGCCACATCGAGCTCGCTGAAGATCCTGTTCTTGATGTCGCGGCCGCCGGGGCCGTCCATCTCATGCAGCCCCACCTCGAGGGTGAAGGGTCCGCGTCTGAAGGTGGTGGCGCATCCGCCGGGACAGCTATGCTGTTCGATTACAAGCACCTTCATGCCCTCGCGGGACAGCTTTGCTCCTGCCGTAAGGCCGCCCAGCCCGGCACCAATTATTATTATATCGTAGTCCATCTGTCGGTTTTTTTATTCCTAATAGTCAGATTGAAGATCAATAAACCGGGTTTGCAAATACATCAATAATCGCAATCATGAATGTCTCATTTTACATCCGGAATCGGCAAACGCCTGAACTCTTTGGTCCTGTCAAACAGGTAACGGTATGTGATATAGTGTTTCACTGAAACAGCTCCCACTGATATAAATATCTTACGCATCCTGGGATTGAAGTCGCCTACCCATGAAAATTCAACCTCCTTATAATGAGGCTTCTGCTCAATAGCTTCCCTAACCTTGAGGATAAAGGCTGACTCAATTCCCAGTTTCTGGAATTTGGGTATGACACCCATCAGCATACCCCGCGCCCGTGTCATAGTGTTCCTCTTCTTAAGCCATAGAAACCTGATCAGCGACAAGGGATCGAGCTTACCGTTAAGGTGTTTTAGTATCTGGTTCAGATCGGGAAACTGAAGATAAATGGCTATCGGTTTGCCCTCGAAATAGGCCAGCCAGATGAATTCCTCGTCAAGGATCACCTTTGCCTTATTCAGCACGCTCCTTATATAGTCGGCCTCGAGAGGTTCGAAGTTGGCCTTGAAGGATGCCCATGCTTCGTTGAAAACCTCAGCGAAGTCTGCCACGAACTTATCCTGCTCCTTCCAGGTGAAATGCCTGAACTCATAACCGGGTTTGCCGGCAACCCACTCCGCTATCTTGCGAAACCTCTCATCAAGCGGTCTGGTGAGGTCATAATGAAATCCCTCCTGCCTGAAATATGTCTGGAAGCCATATCTCTCAAATAGTCCCTGATAGTAAGGTGGGTTATATGCTATCTCAAATGATGGGTGAGTGAATCCCTCAACAAGCAGTCCCCAGTATTTATCAGTCTCGCCGAAGTTAATGGGTCCGTCCATAGCCTCCATCCCTTGCTCCCTGAGCCATTCACGGGCTGCATTGAAGAGCATCTCAGCGGCCTTGTCATCATTGATGCATTCGAAGAACCCCATGCCTCCGGTAGGCTGGTCGTATGTATTTGCCAGTTTGTAGTCGATGAAGGCTGCTATGCGCCCTATGAGAGTGCCATCTTCCCCTGTGAGGACCCATCGCTCTGCAGTACCGTGTTTATGATAAGGGTTGACCTTGGGGTCGAAGACTCCACTTATGTGCTTATCGAGAGGACAAACCCAGATATCATCATTCTTATAGATTACCCTGGCAGTGTCGAGGAACATTCTCTCCGTCTTCCTGTCGGTTACCCTGACCAATTTCATATAGGCAGTTTTAAGTGACTGATATACTATTTGTTGTAAACCTGTTCAACAACGGCGCTGTATTTCTCACTGATGAACTTCCTGCGAAGTTTGAGTGTGGGCGACAGCTCGCCTGTGGCAGGGCTCCACTCTTCGTTTACGAGCCTGAACCTGTTGATTCGCTCAGGCGGACTGAGGCGTTTATTCAGTTTGCTGACCTCGGAGGAAAAGAAAGACAGCACCTCCGGGAGGGTGATCAGCTCGTCATTATTTGAATAGAAGACCTTCTTTGCCGCTTTCCAGTCCTCGAAGTATTTGAAGTTGGGTGAAATGAGGGCGCTGGCGAACTTCTCATGCTCGCCAATGACCATGATCTGGTCAATTATGGGAGATTCCCTGAAAATATTCTCAACTATCTGGGGGGCGATGAACTTGCCGTTGGAGAGTTTGAATATCTCCTTCTTTCTGTCGGTGACCATCAGGAACTTACCATCCTCGATGTGACCCATATCGCCGGTGTGGAACCAGCCCTCATCGTCGAAGACCGATTTTGTCAGCTCGGGATCATTGTAATAGCCCAGCATGACGTTGGGACCCTTGCAAAGTATCTCGCCGTCATCTGATATTTTTAAGTCAACACCCTCGATTGTCATTCCCACCGATCCCAGCTTCACCTTTCCCTTTTCAGTTCTGTTTATTGTGATTATAGGTGAGGTCTCAGTGAGGCCGTACATATTCACGACCTTTATTCCCGCGGCCCAGAAGACCCGTTCGAGCCTTGGCTGAAGGCATGCTCCGCCGCAGCCAACTATGCGGACGTTTCCGCCGAGTGCCTCCCTCCATTTGCTGAATATAAGTTTATCAGCCAGACTCAGCTTTTTCTCATAGAGCCAGCCGTTTTCGCCGAATGGCTGATACTTCAGGCCCAGCTTTACAGCCCAGAAGAAGAGGGTTTTCTTTATGCCTTTGAGGTTTTTGCCTTTGGAGATAATCACATCATAGAATTTCTCCATCACGCGGGGCACGGCATCGAAGCCGTCGGGATGTACCTCTTTCATGTTTGCGGCGATGGCGCCCATGTTCTCGGCATAGTAGATACTTGCTCCGCTGTACTGTGTCTGGTAGTTTCCGAGCCGGCCGCCAACATGGCACAGAGGCAAAATACTCAGAAACTTGTCGGTTGGCTTAAGGTTGAACACCGAGGCTGCCGAGATGAAGTTGCTTACCATGTTCCTGTGTGACAGCATCACCCCTTTGGGGATGCCGGTGGTGCCGGATGTATAGATGAGGGTGGCGAAGTCGTCGGGGGCAATGCTATTCCTTATCTCCGCGACATCCTGTTTTGTCTTTTCAGCAGCGTTTCTTCCTTTTTCTATGAATTCCTGCCAGTTGGCCGCTCCCTCTATTTCATCGAAGGTGAAGGCCGGACATAAGCCGGCGGTGGCGGCCAGGGCCGGTTGGAGGGTACGGTAGAGTTTCCTGTCGGAGATGAGTATCATCCTGGCCCCGGAGTTTCTTATTATATACTCATATTCGGTTACTGACAGGGATGTAAAGACAGGCACATGGACCACGCCGGCCATTGACATACCCATATCTGCGAAGTTCCATTCCGGCCTGTTGGCCGAGACGGTGATTATCTTATCGCCCCTGCGGAAGCCCGATTCGTAAAGACCATAACAGAAACTTGTTGAGTATTCTATATATTCTTCTGTACCGAATTTCCTCCAGACGCCTTTCTGTTTAAAGCAGAGGACGTCATCTTTGACAAACCGGTCCCTGTACCTGTCAAGCAGGTCAAAAGTCCGTGTGACAATATGTTCCATGGTTTCTGTTAATTAAGGGAAGGTGTTATGTAACCTTCTGCAATATAGAAAAATTACATCAATTAAATTATGGTGTTTTACT
>JAVEZD010000155.1:0-4944 GCA_034003165.1 Bacteroidales bacterium
GCATAGAGCCTTGCCACTGCTTTCTGGTTCAGGGCATGGAATACGGATATTCTTTCTATCTCCGGATGTCCCGAGATTCTGGCCACAGGAGTCATTTCATCAACAACAACAGGATCAACAATAAAGGCCTGGGCCGAGGGAAGTGAGGCCGCTATTTCATCTGCTATAAGTCCTCCGAGGTTACTTGCATGTTGTCCCCTGGCAGCTTCATGAAGGTCATGCTTCATTTTTTCGTTTACAGCATAGATTCCTGAAAGAACAGGCTTGAGGAGACCACCTCTGCCAACAACGGCAGCTATCCTGTCAAAATCGGTATTTCTCTTCTCCAGCTCATTCATTATCAGGTCTTTTCTGAAATAAAACTGATCTGAAATACTGTCGAATAATGATAATTCACTGGCTGAATGTCTCAGTGTAACCTCAAAAATTCTTTCTTCCTCTCCGAAGAGAGAGATTTTGGTGGAGGTGGATCCCGGATTAATGGCTAAGATCAAACGTTCCGACATATCTAACCTGGCTAATGATACTCTTTTCTCTGTCTGAAATCATCCCTTCGCCTGCATTTATATAGCAACGGCAGCTGTAAGGCTCAAATAGCTGTAACAAGAAAATCATTAAGTTATTTGCTTGCTGCAGCTGAAAGTAGTATGCTGTCATATTTTGCCTGTTCCGAATCGGACCTGGATGTCAGCACTATAGGTACTGAGGCACCCAGTATCATTGATGCTACCTTGGCTCTGGCAAAGAATACAAGTGACTTATACAATACATTGCCCACTTCTATGTCGGGCATCAGAAGGAGATCCGTATCTCCGGCTACGTCACTCTTGATTCCTTTATGTCTTGCGCTTTCGAGACTGATGGCATTATCAAATGCAAGAGGTCCGTCAATAATGCAGTGGCGTATCTGGTCGCGCTGGTTCATTTTGGAGAGCAGGGCAGCATGGAGTGTTGCTTCCATATTTTCGTTAACCATCTCAACTGCCCCAAGGACAGCCACTTTTGGCATCTGGTAACCCAGGCTGTGGAGAAAGGAGACTGAATTGTTGACTATTGCTATTTTATCCCTGAGGTTGGGGGCGATGTTCATTGCCACATCTGTAACAGCAATAAGCTTATGATAGGTCTCAACCTCAAATAGGGCGATATGCGACAGCAGATTTCCGGTACGCAGGCCCCACTCCCTGTTAAGAACCCTTTTAAGTAAGGCTGATGTCCCTATTTTTCCTTTCATAAGGACATCAGCCTGTTTTAAACTTAACATTCTCACCGCTGTTTCAGCGGCAAGATCTATATCGGGCTGGTGGACAATTGTCAGACCTGATACAGAATAACCGTTTTCTTCACAAATACTATGTATCCCTTCCTTATCCCCTACAAGTACAGGCTCAATGATATCATCCTGCCAGGCTCGCATAACAGCTCCCAGTGAATGCTGATCCTGGGCAGCAGCAAGCACCAGTTTTCTTCTGGGCCGGCCGGCTACGATCTGTTTAAGATCAGAAAGGTGTTTTAATTCCATATGATAAGTCTTAAAGTATTATCAAACGGTATGGTGTTCAATGATGTACTTTGTGTCTGAGGCTATCACCAGTTCCTCATCGGTTGTTATACACATCACCTTCACCTTTGATTCGGGTTTCGAGATAACAATATCCCTGCCTTTAACAGCATGGTTAACTTCTCTGTCGAAAACAATACCCAGGTTTTCCATGCCCTCACATATCATTGCCCTCATATTGAAGTCGTTTTCCCCTACCCCGCCTGTAAACACAAGCAGATCAAGTCCGTTAAGAACAGCAATATACGATCCTATAAATTTCTTAACCTTGTAGGCGTACATCTTAAGGGCAAGTATTGCCTTGGGATTACCTTCTTCGGAGGCTATTTCAAGATCGCGCATGTCAGACGACAGCTGTGAGATACCGGCAACACCGCTTTTCTTGTTTATAAGGTTATTGACGCCGGTCACATTCAGATGTTCCTTGTCAGCAATATAGATAAGCACCCCGGGGTCTATCTCTCCTGTTCTGGTACCCATTATAAGTCCGTCAACCGGAGTAAATCCCATTGAAGTATCTATGCTTTCACCGTTGCGGATGGCAGTTATTGAGGCACCGTTACCAAGGTGACAGGTTATTATCTTAAGGTCCCTGACATCCTTACCCATAAATCCGGCAGCCTTTGTTGCCACGAACTTGTGACTTGTTCCGTGATAGCCGTATTTCCTTATCTTGTATCTCTCATAATACTCATAAGGCAGGGCGTACATATATGCATAGTCGGGCATGGTCTGATGGAAGGAAGTGTCGAAAACAGCTACCTGTGGAACTCCCGGGATAAGCTTTTCAACAGAAAGGATTCCCTTAAGGTTGGCAGGGTTATGCAGAGGGGCCAGCTCGCTGCATATCTCAATCTGCTTCTTAACCTCATTATCAATAAGGATACTTTCCTTGTAGCTCTCGCCACCGTTAACAACCCTGTGACCTACAGCCTTTATCTCCATGACGTCTTTAATAACACCATGTTTCGGATCGGTAAGTGCGTCCATAACAAGATTTATCCCTATCGTATGGTCAGGAATATCATTGATAACCTTGTAAGAATCTTTTCCGACAGGTTTGTGTGTCAGAATACTGTCGTTAATCCCTATGCGCTCGAGGAGCCCTTTGGCAAGGAGGACGGGATTGCCTGTCATATCGAATAACTGATATTTTATTGATGAGCTTCCGCAGTTTAATACAAGAACTTTCATTTCAGAATTTTTAAGAATTAAAGAATTATTTTCGGGCAGCCGCCTGATTGGCAGTTATGGCGATCATGTTAACTATGTCGCTTACTGAACAACCTCTTGAAAGGTCGTTGATAGGGGCTGCCATCCCCTGCAGGATTGGCCCTATGGCTTCAGCGTTTGCAAGGCGCTGGACAAGTTTATAGGCAATGTTTCCCGATTCGAGGTTAGGAAAAACAAGAACGTTGGCTTTGCCGGCGATCTCACTACCTGGAGCTTTCTTCAGTCCCACCGATTCAACAAGAGCAGCATCAACCTGAAGCTCACCGTCAATAATTATATCAGGTGCCATCTCACGGGCCATTTTGGTGGCACTAACCACCTTGTCAACCATGGCATGTTTTGCGCTTCCCTTGGTTGAAAAGCTGAGCAGGGCCACTTTAGGCACAAAGCCTCCCAGTGTCTCAGCCGTCCTGGCAGTTGCCACAGCTATCTCGGCCAGCTCCCTGTCGGTGGGATCAGGATGTACGGCTCCGTCGGCAAAAAGCATTACGCCATCGGCTCCCTGGGTCTTATCAGGCAGTACCATAATAAAAGCTCCCGATACTACAGATATACCGGGAGCTGTTTTAACGAACTGAAATGCAGGTCTTAGCACATCACCCGTCGAATGGTCAGCTCCTGATACCTCTCCGTCAGCATCTCCGTTCTTAATCATCATAACTCCCAGATAAAGCGGGTTCTCTATAAGCTTTGCAGCATCCTCTCTTGTAAGACCCTTGCTCTTCCTCAGCTCAACCATCAGATCAATATAATGGTCTTTGAGCGGATGGGATTTTGGATCCACAATCACTGCTTTAGAAATGTTCTTCAGGTTAAATGCCCTGGCATTTGCCCTTATCTCCTCCGGATCTCCGATCAGTATGATCTCAGCCAGTCCTTCTTCCAGGGCAATATCGGCAGCCTTGATATTCCTCTCCTCATATCCTTCCGGCAGAACTATCCTTTTATTTAATTTTTTGGCATTCTGCCTGATGCGATCTAATAATTCCATTGTGTATCAATAATTTAAAATGATTTATATTTTGTGTTTAAATGTACAAAAAAAAAGCGCTATTAAACTATTCTTAAATACATGATTATTGTCAGTAATTATCTTCACACAAAATCCCCTCCCTTAAAACGCATGATATTGTATTTTGATTTTCTAAATTAGCACCCTCATGTACTGATTTTATTATGAACTCAACTGATACCAGGCTTGAAGAACTTATGTCATCTCTGGATGGCGAACTGAAGTATGACGATATAACAAGGACCATCTATTCGACAGATGCCTCGGTTTACAGGGAAAAGCCTCTTGCTGTCGCCTGGCCGCGTGGAGCAGATGATTTAAAGAAAATACTGAGCTATGCATCTGAGACCGGAACAGGCATAACCCTAAGGGCGGCTGGCACTTCGCTTGCAGGCCAGGTTGTCGGATCGGGAATCATCGCGGATATATCAAAGTACATGAACAGGATTATTGAGGTCAATCCTGAAGAAAAATGGGTTCGGGTGGAGCCGGGGGTGGTTCTCGATGAGCTTAACATCTTCCTCAGGCATTATGGCTTGTTTTTCGGCCCCGAGACTTCAACCTCCAACAGGTGCAACATTGGCGGGATGGTTGGTAACAATGCATGCGGATCCCATTCCCTTGTTTATGGATCCACAAGGGATCACACGCTTGAAATCAAGGCAATCCTGAGTGACGGAAGTGAGGCAGTATTCGTGCCCCTCAGCAGGGAAGCCTTTAACGAAAAGTGTAAGGCAGATACCCTTGAGGGAAGAATATACAATAACATCCGGACCATCCTGAGTGACCCCCGGAACAGGGAGGCAATAAGGGAAGGCTTCCCCGATCCTCAGATACCCCGCAGGAACTCCGGCTATGCTCTTGACCTTCTCCTCGACTCCAAAGTCTTCGACGATAAGTCAGCAAGGGAGTTCAACTTATGCAACCTTATTGCCGGATCAGAAGGAACCCTGGCTGCTGTAACAGAGATCAGACTAAATCTGGTACCCATCCCTCCTGCCCACAAGGCCCTGGTATGTGTCCATCATCATGAAAGGAACGAAGCCTTCAAAGCCAACATGATTGCCCTGAAGTACAAACCGGTAGCTGTCGAGATGATGGACAACAGGATACTTGAGCTTACAGAAGACAGCCTGAG
>JAVEZD010000156.1:0-4940 GCA_034003165.1 Bacteroidales bacterium
GAGAAGCTTCTTAAGGTTTACTATTTCGAAAGTGAAACTGACAGGATAAGCAAAAGCACAAAAAAAACCATTTTCCAGGAGATGAATGAGCTCGATCTGGCACAGAAAGCTCACCTCAGATATATCATCCATCATATCGAGAATATATCAGACAATGCGCAGAAGGCCGCTGACCTTCTGTCGATAATGGCAATAAAAATAATGATGTAGTTAATTCCCGCCTATGATACTTTTGTTTCTTGTCAGCGGTCTTTTCCTGGGGTGGTCACTTGGAGCAAATGACGCTTCCAATGTCTTTGGATCGGCAGTGGGATCAAAGATGATAAGCTTCAGAAACGCTGCCATCATAGCTTCAGTCTTTGTAATAGCGGGTGCTGTCATCCAGGGAGAAGGAGCCTCTGAAACACTGGGCCGGCTGGGTTCAGTCAACGCCATTGGCGGAGCTTTCACTGTTGCCCTTGCCGCAGCCGGTACAGTCCTTATAATGACCCGGTTTGCCATCCCTGTTTCAACCACCCAGGCAATAGTTGGCGCTATTATTGGATGGAACCTCTTCACAGGCAATCCTACCGATTCTCGTACCCTCTCTGAAATTGTCCTGACCTGGGTCTCAGGTCCTGTACTGGGCGCTGTCTTCTCTATCTTTCTCTATTTTCTTCTGAAGAAAATAAAAAGAAGTCTTCAGATCCACCTTGTACGATTTGAATCGTATATAAGACAAGGACTTATAATAGCCGGAGCCTTTGCAGCATATAGCCTGGGGGCCAACAACATTGCAAACGTCATGGGAGTATTTGTGCCGGCATTCAGGCTCGAAGATCTTGATCTCGGATTCTTCGTACTGTCTTCAGCCAGGCAGCTTTTTCTTCTTGGAGGACTTGCCATCGCTGCCGGTATCATATCCTATTCACGAAAGGTGATGGATACTGTCGGATCAGGAATAATGGAACTTTCAGGAGAAGCAGCTTTTGTGGTGGTTCTGGCCGAATCTCTTGTACTGTTCATGTTCTCATCGTCGGGTTTATCCGATTTACTTAAGAGTATCGGGCTACCCCCGGTTCCCCTGGTTCCTGTTTCCAGCTCCCAGGTTCTTATTGGAGCAGTTATAGGAATAGGACTTTACAGGGGTTCTGCAAATATAAACTTCAGGTTACTCGGAGAAATCGCCGCAGGCTGGATTGCAACACCCGTGGCTGCAGGCCTTCTGTGCTTCTTTTCTCTGTTTCTGGTTAAGAATATCTTCAGTATCGATGTCGGATACGACAGTTCCCTTACAGTACCCGGAAGCAGCCTGCAGGGGTACATGACTACTGAGGGAGGAAAGAGCATTACCGGAATCTTCAGAAACATCCTGCTGGGTCTTATGACTGCAGGTACAGTGGCAGCAACCCTCTATTTTACTCAGGAAGCTAGAAAAAACAGGGAACTCAGAAAATCTGAGGAGAAATTCTGGGGTAACCTCAAAACAGGAAAGAAAAAACCTGACTAGAATGTTATACATATAAGGAATAAGAAACTTTAATAGTAAGGACTTCGGGCCTTTTCCCGGGAACCGGGGCACTACCCTACTCTATTTACACCTAACAATTAATTGCTTAATATTATCCAAATCAGACTAAATCGTGAACAACCTGTTGAATGAGCTTAGAAACAGACTGAGAGCTGTTTCAGACGAAAAAGTAAGGGAATCGGGCCTTAGATTTTTCAGGGAGCCCGTCACTATGTACGGGATCAAATCGGCCGATGTTACCGGAATAGCAAAGGAATACCGGAAGAAAACCGGGGGTATGGAAAAAAAGGAGATCCTTGAAATGTGCGAAGATCTGTGGAAATCGGGATACATGGAGGAATCATTTGTTGCCAGTGAATGGGCCTACAGTCTCAGGAAGGAATACAAGACATCCGATTTCAGGATTTTTGAAGGCTGGGTCAACCACTATGTATCAAACTGGGCTTCCTGTGATACTCTCTGCAATCATACCATAGGCAGTTTTATAGAGATGTACCCTGAATACCTCAGTGAGCTTAAGAAATGGGCCCGTTCCCCCAACAGATGGACAAAGCGTGCCTCGGCAGTCTCGCTTATTATACCTGCAAGGAAAGGTCTCTTCATTGAAGATATCTTTGAAATAGCCGATATCCTGCATTCTGACCCTGACGATATGGTTCAGAAGGGTTATGGATGGATGCTTAAAGCCGCCAGTCAGGCTTACTGTGAAAGGGTTTTTGATTATGTGATGCTAAGAAAAGGAACAATGCCCAGGACATCACTACGGTATGCCATCGAAAAGATGCCGGCCGATATGAAGAAACAGGCGATGGCCAGGTAATTACCTTCTCATCCGATCCCAAGCAGATCCATAACTCCGTTTATATAGGTAAGAGGGTGGGCAGGGTTACCTGGCACATAAAGGTCTGTCCGGTGGTCATCTATGAAACTGCGGTCGATGGCGGGACTCTTTTCAAACAATCCGCCGCTTATAGCATCGGTCCCGGCAAGAATTATTACCGCCGGCTGAGGTAAGGCCTTATATGTAATCTCAAGAGCTTTTGCCATATTTACTGTCACTGGTCCGGTAATCACCAGTCCGTCAGCATGTCTGGGAGAAGCCACAAATTCAATTCCGTATCTTCCAAAATCAAAGTTAACATTACCTGAAGCCGTAAGCTCCATCTCACATGAATTATCTCCTCCGGCAGATACCTGCCTGAGTTTAAGGGCCCTCCTGAATACTTTTCTTATGAGGCTTACCCTTTCTGACTGATCAAAGAATACATGATCACCATCGCCTGGTTTTATTATCAGACCGGAACGGTGGTTTGAAGCTATCCTGTAATCGTTGGTAAACCTTATCTTCTCAGGAAGCAGAAAAGAACACTCACGACAGAAAACGCATCGACCCAGATCAATAGCCCCACTATTTCTGTCAATTGCTTCAACAGGACAAATCCGGCAGACCTCCTTCTTCTCGGCATCAGTCATTTCATCTATAACCGGTCTCCCGCGAAACAGTTCCGAGACAGGCTGTTTCCTGAGGTCTCCGATGAATTGTTTACCGTGGTGAAGCAGTATTCTGGTTTCCTTTATCATCTTATTCCTTTTTGCCTTTACAGATCATTACCACAATAAGAGAGGTTGAAGCTTTTGTTGCAGACCGGAAAATCTGATATCTCCTGGTCTCTTACAGCAAGGGCCAGAGCCATCCAGTTATGGAAAGAAGGATCCTTAACCTTGTAATTAATAATACTCCCCTTGTCATCAGTAACAACACAATGAGATATCTCTCCACGCCATCCTTCAATCAGCGATAACCCGAAAGCCGAAGGCCTGAGGCTATAGTTATATACGGGCCGTGGCTGATCCTTTCTTATCGATTCCCATATATCGAGCAACCCTGTTATCATACTTACCGACCTTGCAGCTTCTGTTGCCCTTTGCATGCCGCGGGCCAGAAGATCTCCTTTCAGCTGAATCACAGGCTCAACAGAATATTTCCTGAAATACTGAAAGGGATGTGTACTGCGGATATCCCTGGGTATCCCGCACGACCTTGCTGCC
The DNA here is from genome assembly GCA_034003165.1 of Bacteroidales bacterium. Taxonomy (GTDB): domain Bacteria; phylum Bacteroidota; class Bacteroidia; order Bacteroidales; family VadinHA17; genus LD21. Next base: position 3,560 of record JAVEZD010000156.1, read on the forward strand.
TGACCGACGACTCCTGTCATCAGGGCCTGATCACAGGTAAGTATTCCCACATCCTCCAAACGGGCCAGGATGGTGGGCAGAGTATAGATACGGCCGGTCATCTCAGCAAATCTGTTCCCGACATCTGTTATGTTTCTGCGTATCTCCTCAGCCTTCCCAGCCGAAAGAGGATAGTTGGTTCCCCCGGGCCTTACAAGCCCCTTACCAAACCTGTTTCCACACCACGACTGGGTTGTATTAATAACAGTGGTTCTAAGTGCTTCACAGACAACCTGTCCAAGCTGATATGCCACATCCCCGCAGAGTGCTGCTGTATCGCCAATATGTACTGCCAGTCTTTCCATCTCAAGTGCAATACACCTTTCAACTCCAAGGCTTTCATTAACCTCTATACCAGCAAGATTTTCAATAAGTTGTACATGGGCGAGTTCGTGACCCACAGATGTGTCACCGGCAATACTCTCCGAGAGGATACACCTTCGAAGTCCATTGGTTTCCTCTGAAAGCATTTTTTCAATACCCCGGTGCTGGTATCCAAGCTGGATCTCCAGATGAAGCACCTTCTCTCCGTTGCAGATAAAGCGGAAATGGCCTGGTTCAATGACTCCTGCATGCACAGGCCCAACCCCCACTTCATGCAGCTCTTCACTTTCTATTGAATAGAAGGGGTAGTTTTCAGGTGCCGATTTCATATCATGACGGTAGTGAGGATATCTGACCGGCTTCATCCAGGGATGGCCTTCAAAAGTCACTCCGTGCTTCTCAAACAACTCCCTTTCAAAAACATGAAAAGCAGGTATACAGGGCGTAAGGGATTTCAGATTTACATCATGTCCGTCAGTGATATGTGAAAGAAGCAGGATCTTTCCCGTATCATCATCGGCCACTGCGCATATGAAGTGCAATTGGCCTGCCCTCTTTACTGCATGATAAGTTACCACATGCACCGACTTTTTTACGAACAGGCTGGTTATGGTTTCATGGAAGACCGGGTAACCGGATACCGGGATATCTTCTGTTGCCACAGGCAACGAATCATTATATATCTCTTTAAAATTCATCTGAATCCCTTCCTTCATGGTAACATTGCAATGCTGTGGTCAATAAGCCGGACAATGAAGTCAGGCTGATAAAAGCAGGAAGCCGCCACCAGGCCCAGAAAAATAAACTGGGTGACAGTCTCAACCGGATTTACAAAGGAGGGTTCCTGTGTTATTTCTGAACCTCTGGGAGCCGAATACAGTATATGCATAATCCTGGTGCTCATAGCATAAACTATAAAACACAACAGGACAATCGCTGAAATCAAAACAAACCATCTTCCGTCGCTTACCAGGCTCCTGAAGATAAGTATTTCAGATATAAACAATCCTGAAGGAGG
>JAVEZD010000157.1:0-4935 GCA_034003165.1 Bacteroidales bacterium
ATCTTCTTAAGGAATCCGTCGTTGGATGCCTTTTTGGGATCGGCTTCAAAGAAATAAGGTGTTTCCGTTCCTCCCCTGGCTGCATATTCCCATTCAGCCTCGGTAGGCAGACGGTATTTCTTGCCTGTAACCTGTGAGAGCCACTGGCAATAGACTGTTGCGGCATGCCACGACATGGTAATTGCGGGCCTCTGACCCTTACCCCATCCCTGATCAGGTGCTCCCCATGGTGGAGTAGCACCGGAAATGGCATCAACATCCTGATTGGCCACAACCTTTCCTTCAGTCCTTCCCTGTGAACCTGTTGCCCTGAAGAAGGCAAGATACTCATCCCATGTAACTTCAACCTTCGCCATCCAGAACGGCGAAAGGGTTACCTGACGCTGCGGTCCTTCATCTTCCTCACGGAAGAGCTCATCCCCGGGACTTCCCATTTTGAAGGTCCCGCCCGGGATGGCAACCATGTCAAAGGTTACACCCGACCCCGGAATCTGCTCCGTGAAGCTTTCAAAGCTTTCAACCTTTGTGGCTTCAGCATAGATAATCTCCTCACCGGTCACGGTAACTCCAAATGATGGGTCATGATCATGTATTGCATTTCTGTCGTAATGCCCCACATTCAGGTGACAGTTAAGGCAGCTCTGATCATCATTTCCGTTAACATAAAAAAGATGGGCATTGCTACCGTCAACCGACAATGTTACCGGGAACAGATTCTCATGACACTTAAGACATGACTCTTCATAAACAATCTTCTTGGCATAATCAACCTGACTCTTGGCATCCCAGTCAATATCGGCACTATCCTTGAAAAGATACCCGTAGGCATCCTTAAGTCCGGTTTTTGCCTTCGCAAACACATAGCCATGACCCTTGGGAGGGAGATGGCACTCCACACAATCCGTAATATTACCAGACGAGTTATTATGATGGGTTGAAAGCCTCCAGCTCTGCTCAGCATGAGGATGAAAATGACACACCATACAAAACTCATTGGTCGAGGTATAATCCATTACTCCATTAAATGACACCAATAAAACAAGTCCGGTGGTTATACCAAGGATAAAAATCCACTTCTTAGCATTCCCTTTCGCGAATCCCTTTTTGCACCAGTTTCGTAAATTCATGATTTTATAAAAAACTTATTATATACAACTTTCCAAAGATAATTTTTTTTTTGAAAAAACTTAATAATTTAAAAACATACCAAAATTAAGGGGAGAGCCCCCGGAATGGCCACCATTGTTGACCGTGCCGTTAAAAGACCTATGTCAATACACTTCAGCGCAGGCACATATTCTGTAGCTTTTGTGATGCAGGCCGGATGGGCTTAATACGATCTTCCCCCTGGCGATACGTCAGCTCACCGTACTGAAAGGCAGGATTCTCTCCCCCACGCCCTGCCTTTAAGCCCGTATGCTTCCGGAAGTACAACAAAACCTGAAATGAGTCCCGGAACAAACCACCCACGAACTTCTTAATAAACGCTAATTATCCCGCATGAAGATAGTGAATTATCCTGCACATAAAACACAAATAACATTTTTCCTTTACCGGCTGACCTCATTATATTAACTTTACATGCAATAATAAGGAAACAGATGTTGTTTTGCATCCACACCACCATTATAATGCAACAATTATAAATGCCTGAACTGGTAAAACAAGTTAAATAATGAAAGAAATGGCTCAGGGAAGAACAAGAATTCTTATAATCATTTTGCTCAGTCTTTTTTTATGCGGAGCCCTCAGTGGTCACCCATGGAAACCCAACCATTATGTTATTGTTGACACCGACGGAGGTACCGACGACATGAAGGCAATAAGTATGCTTCTTGCATCTCCCGATGTCAGAGTACTTGCCATAATCGCTTCCCCCGGAGTGCTTTCAGCTGAAAATACATATATTAAGGTTAAGAGCCTCCTTAACTCATTTTATCATGAAGGAATACCTGTCGGGATTAATTCCGAAACAAGGTTTACTGGCAGAGAGATGCCGGTTGCACTTGAATATACCTGGGGACCTGAAAACGGGATCGACCCTTCAACCGCTCCCGGATATTCTGATCTTGTAAAAGCAACCATCGAAGCTGAAAAAACAAAATTCTCCTTTATCTGCCTTGGCGGAGCCTCTACAGCCTGGTCAGTAATCAGGGAGATCCCTGAAGCAAGGTCACAAATAAGGGATTTTATATGGAGTGCCGACGGGATGTCCGACACGGAAGGATTCAACTATAACATTGATAAAACATCTTCAAGGAGTCTTCTCAGGCAGGAGATACCGGTGAAGATTGTAAGAAGGGCTATCTCCCCCGGCAAGCAGTTCTACTCAGAGGAATTTACAGACAAAATCGAAAAATCCGGTTCAGTATATGCTGATAAAATAAGTGAGTTTCTCCGCTCAGAAACAGCCGGCAGCCACGCTTTTTCATTCGAGGCAACGGATGAGATGGTCCCGCTGTTCCTTCATTTTCCTGAATTGTTCATTAACAAAACACTTGGAAACGTGAGCGACTGCTCCCCGTCTGTTTCAGACGAAATGAAAACCTCCGTCTTAAAGATTCTCAAGGGAGAAACGGTTGAAAGAAACCAGGTAATAAAGATTATACCGGATGACCCTTCCTTTTACTTCGACGACATTGCCCCGTCTGTATCAACGATTATAAACCGATATGGAATCGATGAATGGACCTCTGGAGTGATCGCCAATGAACTGCACAGGCACCTGGGAGTGTTTGCAATTGTCGGAGTAAAGATGGGAATAAGAGCCAGGGAATATTTCAACACCGGCGTCGATGAGTTTTCGGTTGTTTCCTTTGCAGGATCAGCACCTCCGCTGAGCTGTATGAACGATGGCCTCCAGGTAAGTACGGGAGCAACACCGGGCCATGGTCTGCTTAAGGTAGTGAACGATCAGCCACTGGCACCATCTGCAGAGTTTACCTATCTTGGAAAAAAGATAAGACTCACACTTAAAAGTGAACTGGCTCAGAAAATAAGTTCAGAACTCCAGGAAATTAATTTTATTTACGGTCTCGACAGTAATATATACTGGGAACTTGTTCGAAAAAGCTCTGTTAATTACTGGCTTTCACTCGACAGACACGAAATATTCGATATCGAAGTTGTTGAATGATCGGTTCTATCCTGCCTTATCCGGCTATACCATTATAATAAGTGTGCAAAAAACCCTTATAATTAATAGTATCATTCCCCCGGCTCTTCATAGAAGTCATTACCCTTGTCGTCGGTTATAATAAAGGCGGGCATGTTCCTTACCCTTATCTTCCTCACCGCTTCCATCCCAAGATCTTCAAAATCAATCACCTCTACCGATTCAATGTTTTCAGCGGCAAGGATGGCTGCCGGACCGCCGATTGACCCCAGGTAAAACCCGCCGTATTTTTTGCATGCCTGGGTGACATTCCGTCCCCGGTTTCCCTTGGCAACCATTATAAGTGATCCTCCCATACTCTGGAAGAGTTCGACATAGGTATCCATCCGGCCGGCTGTGGTGGGACCGAAACTTCCCGAGGGCATTCCCTGAGGTGTTTTGGCAGGTCCGGCATAGTAAACAGGATGCCTCTTCATATACTCAGGCATTGGTCTGCCATCATCAAGCATCTTTTTAATCATGGCATGTGCCATGTCGCGGGCCACCACCAGGGTACCGCTCAGACTCAGGCGTGTCCTGACAGGATAACGGCTTAGTTCCCGCAATACCTCCCCCATCGGCCGGTCAAGATCAATCGATACCGGCTTCTGAAGCTCCGGAGCCTTTTCAGGCAGGAAGCGTTCGGGATTCCTTTCAAGTTTCTCAAGGTAGATACCATCAGCAGTTATTTTTGCCCTTATGTTCCTGTCAGCACTGCAGCTCACTCCCAGTCCGACCGGACAGGAGGCTGCATGACGGGGCAGACGTATCACCCTTACATCGTGAACAAAATATTTCCCGCCGAACTGTGCCCCCACACCATAATCGTGGCATATCTTTTCTATTCTTGCCTCCCACTCCCTGTCGCGGAAAGCCCGGCCTCCCGCACTGCCGGTTTCAGGAAGATTGTCAAGATAACCGGCTGATGCCTCCTTTACAACCTTCATGGTAGCTTCTGCAGAGGTGCCTCCTATAACCAGGGCCAGATGGTACGGGGGACATGCACTTGTCCCGAGGTCCCTTATCTTTTCGGTTACAAACCTTTCAAGTGACTCTTCATTAAGCAGTGATTTCGATTGCTGGTAAAGGAAACTCTTGTTTGCCGAACCGCCTCCCTTGGTTATAAAAAGAAACTCATAACAATGCCCTGTGGTTGAATATATATCAATCTGCGCCGGCAGATTGGTCCCGGTATTCTTCTCCTCAAACATACTCAGTGGAACCACCTGGGAATATCTCAGGTTCCTGTCCCTGAAGGTCTCAAAGATTCCCTTTGATAAAAACTCAGCATCGTCAACCCTGGTTCTGACATCCTCTCCTTTCTTCCCTATCACAATGGCTGTCCCGGTATCCTGGCACCATGGCAGATCACCCTTTGCTGAGATGACACTGTTCCTTAGCATCATATAGGCCACGAAACGGTCGTTGTCAGTGGCTTCCGGGTCATCCAGTATCCTGCGGAGCAAAGCCAGATGGGAACTTCTCAGGAAGAAGGATAGGTCAGAAACGGCCTCCCTGGCAAGCATCCGGAGTCCTTCCGGGTCAACTGAAAGAACCATCCTGCCACATTCTTCCCTGAGATGAACATAGTCTCCGGAGAGCAGTCTGTATTCAGTCAGGTCGCGACCCTGACTGAAAGTCTTTTCATAAATAAATTCTGCCATCTGTTCTTAAGTCTGAACTACTTGTCAGGTGGTTACAACGACCACTATTTAATATCAAAGATATGAACTTTGTTGGAACAGAGTCCTCCGCAGGAGCATTGAAAACAGGTGATGAAA
>JAVEZD010000158.1:0-4919 GCA_034003165.1 Bacteroidales bacterium
AGGAGATCTTGAAAATCTGGCAGACAGTCTGAAGGATACAGACAACCCGGTTCTGGTTCTGGTGAGAGTGGAAAAGTAACAAAGTGTCAGTATTTCCATTCTATAGGCAGCTTGATTCGATGGACTGTGGACCATCATGTCTTAGAATGGTAGCTAAATATTATAGTAAGAATTATTCTTTGCAGTCTCTTCGTTCAAAATCATATGTTACCCGTTCAGGAGTCTCAATGCTAGGAATCAGTAATGCTGCCGAAGATATAGGTTTACGTACTATGGGTTACCGCCTTTCCTGGGAACAACTTCGGGATGAGGTCGCGCTACCCTGTATAGCTCACTGGAACCAACGCCATTTCGTTGTAATCTATGATATTAAGAAGCAAAGGAGTGTTCCAAATATCTTTAACAGAACATCCCGGGAGGGATTGAACGCTAACCGGAGTATAAGTTATTTAATTTATGTTGCTGACCCTGCTTCTGGTCTTCTTAAATACACGGAGAAGGAATTCCTCAGATGTTGGTATAGCAACCAAAAAGAGGGTATCCAGGAGGGGGCTGTTCTGCTTCTTGAACCTACACCGGAATTCTATAGTACAGAAGATGAGGGCAGAGGGAACCTGAAGTTCTTATACCTGCTGAATTATTTGAAACCATACAGCAAATATATTTTTCAGCTTATTCTTGGTTTAATAACTGCAAGTATCATAAGCCTGATCTTTCCTTTCCTAACCCAATCACTTGTAGATACTGGTATTGGCAACAGTAATATAGCCTTTGTCGTAATGGTCCTTATTGCTCAGCTGATACTAACCCTCAGCCAGACAGCTAATGGATTGCTCCGAAACTGGATTAACCTGCACGTGACAAGCAGGGTGAGCATTTCTCTTATATCTGACTTTCTTATTAAACTTATGAAGCTCCCCATTGCATTTTTCGACGTGAAGCTCATAGGTGACATCATGCAACGCATAGGCGATCACAACCGTATAAGATCATTTCTTACAGATTCATTGATAAGTATCATCTTTGCCGTTATTACCCTTGTAATGTACACTGTCATAATGGCTTCATATAACCTGGGTATTTTAGCTGTATTCTTAATTGGAAGTCTCTTCTACGTGGGTTGGGTTCTCATTTTTTTAAAACGCCGCAGGGAACTTGACTATAAACGATTTCAACAGAGCGCCGCCAACCAGAGCAATATTGTTCAACTTGTGACTGGTATGCAAGAGATAAAGCTTAATGGTTGCGAGAAGCAAAAACGGTGGGAATGGGAAAGAATACAGATTAAGCTTTTCAAAGTAAGCCTGAAGAGCATGATGCTCAACCAAAATCAGCAACTTGGAGCTGTATTTATTAACCAGGCAAAAGACATCCTGATTTCATTTCTGTCGGCACATGCTGTGATTAAAGGTGAGATGACTCTGGGTATGATGATGGCTGTACAATACATCATAGGACAGTTAAATGCTCCCATACAACAGTTTATAGGGTTTACCCAGGCTGCGCAGGATGCACGGATCAGCCTGGAACGACTGGGTGAAATCCATAACAGAGATGATGAGGAGAAACCGGACGATGCTAAGATAAATGACATCCCTGCAGATAAGGATATAGAAATCAGAAAACTTTGCTTCCAATATGAAGGCCCGGATTCAGAAAAGGTTCTCGATAATATCTCATTCATTATCCCTGCCAAAAAAATAACCGCCATTGTGGGCGTAAGCGGGAGTGGAAAAACAACCCTTATCAAACTACTTTTAGGCTTCTACAACCCAGTAAAGGGAGATGTTTTAATCGGTGGAACTGCTTTGAGCCGGTTTAGCCAGAGAGAATGGCGTCGTTGTTGTGGTGTAGTGATGCAAGAGGGCTTCATCTTTTCTGATACAATTGCCGGGAACATTGGCCTGACAGATGAAATGCCCGATAAACAAAAAATTGACAGAGCAACTGAAACAGCAAGCATAAAGGAGTTTGTTGAGAATTTACCGCTTGGGTATAATACCAGGATCGGGAATGATGGTCATGGTCTGAGCACAGGACAGAAACAGAGAATTCTGATAGCCAGGGCAGTATATAAAGAACCCGACTTTATCTTTCTGGATGAAGCAACTAACTCTCTCGATGCGCGGAATGAGAAGGCCATTATGGAAAACCTGTCTGCTTTCTTTAAAGGAAGAACAGTTGTTGTTGTAGCTCACCGATTAAGCACGGTTAAGAACGCCGATAAGATTGTTGTACTTGAAAAAGGGAGGCTTGTTGAGGAAGGTACACATAGAGAGCTTGTTGAAACGAAAGGTGCATATTACAATCTGGTAAAAGAACAGTTGGAACTGGGAAGCTAAAGAAATCTCCGAAAGGCAGTTATAGAATCGGAAAAGTTCATGTAGGGGCCTAACGGAAGATGACACCGAGTCAAGCTGGAAAATTAGTGCAGAATGGCTGAAATAAACAAACAAGAGATTCAGAGCCAGGAGCTGCAGGAGGTGATGGTCGGGATACCCGGAAGCTTCCTCAGATGGGGTCTATTTCTGTTTTTTGCATTACTGGCAGCCATAATAGCAATTAGCTGGTTTATAAACTCTGCTACTATTGTGTCTGCACAAGTTGTTATTTCCACTCAGAATCCTCCTGCTCCACTGGTAGCCAAATCAGGAGGTAAAATCGCATTGTTATGTGTCAGTAACCAGGAGAGTGTCTCTGAGAAACAATCTATTGCACTTATTGAAAATTCTGCTGACTATTCAGATGTGAAGACACTTGCTTCATTTATTGATAAAATGCAAAGAAGACCAGACTGGAACAAGACTGTAGAAATATATGATTTACCCTTAGGTCTTTCGCTGGGCGAAATTCAAAACAGTTATTCAAGATTCTGTGTATTATGGCAGACATTCCGGGAGTATTTGAACAAGGCATACATATCTCAGAAGATTGAATTGCTTGAAAGGCAGATAAAAAAGCAGGAAGAATATGCAATTGAGCTATTGAATCAGAAAGAATTAACCGGACAGGAGCTTCAACTAATAGCTAACGGTTTCTATCGGGATTCAATATTATATGTCACGAGCACATATTCAATTTCGATAAATGAGTTTGAAAAATCAAAACTAACTCATCTTCAGAGTCAAGGTTCGTATAGTTCACTTCAAGGTACAATTAAAAGCAATGAATTGGCATCGCTGAGACTTCAGGAAGCCCGACTTGATCTTCAGATAAAGCTTGAGAATGAAATACAGCAGTTCAGGTTGGATCTCGATGAAGCATTCCAGCTGTTGCAGGTATCTGTAAATCAATGGGAAGAAAAGTATCTTATAGAGACCCCCATAAAAGGAAAGATCACATTTACCACATACTGGAATGAAAACCAGGTGATAAAGGCAGGTGAAATACTTGCGACTGTTGTTCCCCGGGATGAGAGTCAGATCATTGCCAGGTCAGTTGTACCAAATGCCGGATTCGGAAGGGTGAAAGTCGGGCAGGAAGTAAATATTAAACTTACGGAATTCCCACATATGGAGTTTGGCGTATTGAAAGGCAAAGTAAAATCTTTGTCTTTAGTACCGGTGGAGGGAGGTTATATTGCAGAGATAGATTTAATAAATGGAATGAGAACCACTTACAATCGTGAAATAGGTTTTATCCAGGAAATGAACGGTACCGCAGAGATCATCACTGAAGAAAGCAGGTTGATCTACAAGTTTATAAATCCATTAAAAGCTCTAATGACAAAATAGCGTCTAGCTACAGTTCCCCTGGAACCTTATGCTGGTGAAATGATTTATTGTCGACCAATGATCACATGTAAAGCCTGGATTAATAATATCCGTCCTAATCCGTGGTTGTCATAAAATTTGTTTTCCTTTTATAATGAATTATTTATATTTGTGATAACTACTGCAAAAGTCAATTGTCATGAATAGTTCTTATGTTACCAGAAAAGAAATTGCACGGGACCTTGGCATTGATCCAAAAACTCTCAGACAAAAATTAAAAAAAGCAGGTATCATGTTGGAGAGTGGTATGATCCCGGCTGAGAAGGTCAATGAAATATTGCACCTTCTGCAGGTGAAACAGGAAAATCATGCTGCTACTGAGCAAAATGAACAGCCTGATTGAAATTTTAATAAATTTGATAGATCATCCATTGACAGTCAATAGTGTATAACCCCATTTCCAGATGCAAAAGAGGGCATTCATTCAACGGCTTTTTGCAATCGCTCTTGGTTGCGCATTAATAATCCTCGTGTCATGCAAATCGAGACAGACAGATAACACTGAAGAACTGGCAAGAAGAACATCGCGTCCCGAGGCCGTAATCGTTAAAACAGTCAGACTCGAACCGTCAACATTCTATCACGAGGTCATCAGCAACGGCAAGGCATTCTCCCAGAGAAAGGCCATCGTACCGTTTAAGGTAAACGGAATAATCGAAGAACTGTATGTGAAAAACGGCCAGAGGGTGAAAGCCGGCCAGCTGCTGGCTGTAATTGAGGACTTCGAATATAAAACCAGCCTCACCAGCGCCAGACAGAACCTGACAAAGGCCGACATAAACTTCAGGGATGACCTCCTCAGTAAGTACATGACGGCAGACACAAACAACCTTGACCCTGCCAAAATAAGAACTTCCAGGATCAGGAGCGGGCTGGATGATGCACTGATAGCCCTGGAGAGGGCTGATTATAACTTTAACAACACACGTATATATTCCCCCCTTGACGGGGTGATCGCCAACCTCGAGGCAACCCGCCTGAACCCCAGCCAGAACTACAAGAGCCTATGCACGGTGATAGCCAACGATGTAATGTATATAGAGTTCCCCGTGATGGAGTCGGAATACGGGTTTATCACCACCGGAATGCCCGTTGGGATAATTCCTTATGTTGATGACAGCCTTCTAATCCAGGGGAAAATAGTGG
>JAVEZD010000159.1:0-3419 GCA_034003165.1 Bacteroidales bacterium
ACAACACTCAGCCTTCATATTGAATATCTTGAAGCAATTAAAAGTCCGCTTATAATATCAGCTGTTAGAAAACTCATGCAGGTCAGGTTAAATGATAACCAGCTTATTGTAAACTGGTATTACGAAGAAGGGGATGATGACATGCTCGAACAGGGAGAGTATATCTCATGGGCAGCAGGAGAGCCTTTCAACTTCATAATGATCCCTGCATAATAAGAAGAATCACTTTTCTGACTGATTGTCAGGCCTCTCTGTGATTTATTCATTCCACTGCATCGTATTTAAGGAATCTTCTTATTTTTGAATAAGTTGAATCCGGTCATTGACCTGCTTTTTAAGGATAGGCATCTTACACATTGACTTTTTTTTAATCCTATTGTTCACTATCATGAAGATAATTAAGGTTTTATTATCCGTAACCGGGCTTGTGGCTGCTACGCTTGCAGGATTGATCTTGTATGCCCTTGTCAGTGATTACAGGCCTGAAGAAAGGACACTTCTTTCATCTTCGTCAGAGGCCATTCAGGTTTCCGACACACTTGAATTCAGTCTGCTAACATGGAACATTGGTTATGCAGGACTTGATGAAGCTATGGATTTCTTTTACGATGGAGGGGAAAAGGTGTTTACACCAGAAACAGAATGCATAAGCAACCTGAATTCAGTCATCAGCTTTATCAGGCAGAATGATTATGCCGATTTTATTCTCCTTCAGGAAGTTGACCTAAGAAGCAGGAGGAGTTACAGGATTGATCAGTTTACCGCTGTCAGTGATTATCTTAAGGCTCATTCAGGCAATTTTGCACCCAATTATGATGTATTCTTTGTACCCCTTCCACCTCTGAGTCCAATGGGCAGGGTTCTTTCAGGCATAGCCACTTTCAGCCGGCATGAGCCTTTAAGTTCTGAAAGGTATTCTTTTCCCGGAAGCTATGGCTTCCCAAAGCAGCTGTTTATGCTCGACAGATGTTTTATGGTTAACCGTTACAGGTTGCAGAATGGTAAGGAGCTTGTTATTATCAACACCCATAATGAGGCTTTTGATCCGGGCGAAATAAGAAAGGCGCAGATGGAATACCTGAAAAGCTTTGTTCTTGATGAATACTCGAAGGGAAATTATGTTATTGCAGGTGGTGACTGGAACCAGACACCTCCGGGCTTTATCCCCGCCTTCCCTGAAAACCAGGTCAACACAGATCAGATGTCCATGGAGGATGGCTTCCTTCCGGCAGCATGGACCTGGGCCCACGATAACACAGTCCCTTCGAACAGAAGCGTAGTTGCTGCATATGATCCGGCAGTTACACCGACAACGGTGATTGACTTCTTCCTGCTTTCCCCAAATGTTGAAATGACCTTGCTTATGTGCTATGATCTTAGTTTTAAAAACTCCGATCATAATCCGGTTCTGCTCAGGGCCAGACTTAAGCCATGATTACCCTATGACCCGTTTCCGTTCCCAGGTTTTTCCATTACTTATTCATGGTGCCGGATTACTGCCCCTGACTCTTATCTATCATATATATTGAGTCAAATCCCAGTCCTGCCAGTTCGGGGTAGTACATGTAGGTCTCTTCGCGTGTCTGGAAGCCCGGGATTACAACCCTGTAGTATTCCCACTGCATTATTATATCAACAGGCAGGTCAAGATTCTTCATGATCTTTCTCCTGGCCCGCATTGCTCTGGCCCTGCTATGATAAACGGCAACCTGAAGTGAGATTGGAGGCTCTTTTACCACTGCACTTACGCCACCAAGGCTTTCACGGTCGGTTTCAGGAGCGAGCCTGAGCAGGGAGTCGGGCATGACCCTGACCGGTGCCGGCAGACTGTCATACTGTGGCCCGGCATATGGACCGGTAACAGACTCGGCCGGAGCGACAGGAGTAACGGGAGCTTTGACGGGCGGAATCCATATATCTCTTATCCCCAGCATGCCAAGAACGGGCAGGTATCTTTCGAGTTCTTCGAGTGTCTCAAAGCCTGCTATTCTGACTTTGTCATAACCATCTTCCGAAACGATAATAACGGGTTTGTCGATCATGGCATCCAGCTTATCCCTCATAGCAATGGCATTGGCCTTATCGTGGAAAGCTCCTGCCTGGATAACAAGACCAGGAACGAATTCTGGGGTAACGGCTCTTTCTATCCTTGTTTCCCTTATCCTGGCAAGCGAATCTTCCCTGGTAACAAGAACCCTCTGCTGCTGTTTGGCAATAAGTCTAATAATCCATAGTTCGTTGAAACCTATCTCATTGAGCTTTTTAACTGTCTCATCCACTTCAGCCCGGTTTGGAAGATCGAGGATACGAACCCTGAAGAAGTCTCCTTCAATAACTATCTTCACTTCCTTCCCGAGTTCCTTTTCAAGCATGCTGCGGAAGCCTTCGGCGTATGAACGGTCTTTGAAAGCTCCAACCTGTATGGCCCAGCTGTCTTCGGTTATAGTATAGAGTTCCTCGGTCAGCTCATGAATGATGAGGTAGCTCGTGTCTTTTATAACAGCTGCAGGGGGTATAACCGAATCGGGAAGTGTTGCAGCCGGTGGGGCCGGGACTTCAGATTCAGCCCTGGGTTCCTTGGTTCTTATTATGAAATCGAGACCGTCGGCAATATCTCCTTCCACATTTCCTCCCCTTATAATAAATGCTATCGAATCGGGACTGCCTGTGTAATTTAGTTTATTAAGCTGTGCAGTATCTGGTTTTACGTAGTATGATCCTGGCGGCAGGCCGAAAAGGCTGAAGTAACCGTCACTTTCTGTAAGAGCTTTCCCGGCGGGTATATTTCCGGAAGTGAAGAAACCCATAATTATCCTTCCCAGGCCAAAGGTCTCTCCTCCCGATTCGAGATATACATAACCAGTCGCCTCACCTGCCACATCGACGGGTACCTCTACCAGCTTCATTATATTTGGATCAACGGCCACACTTAAGCTTCTGGCTGCTACCCTCCAGGCCACGTTGTCGAAGCTGTTGGGGTCTATTTCAATGAAGCATGAGGTGTATGGTTCCAGTGCCGTTATCCTGACTGTAGTGTCGCGGCTGGTCTTTTCAATCAGTCCGCCCGAGGCCCGGAGGTTAAGTCCCGAAGCTTTCGGTTCTCCCGGATCCCTTCTGTTGTTGGAGTTAAGGTCGAGGAAGGCCACCACCGTGATGCCTCCCTTCCCGACGTTGGTTCTGTTATAAGCCCCAAGGTAACGGGTTGAGCGGTCGTTGATGAAGCTTCCCCTTGCATACTGTATAAGTGAGGTTTTTCCCTGTGCCTGTCTTACTGACGCTCCCGCCTGAGCAAAGGAGAAGTCATATCTGAGCCCGAATTCGGCAAGACTGAAGCCGTTGCTGAAATTACGCTCATATGAGACATTAAGGAAGGCATGGTCGAGCAGATGTTTTTCAACTGAAAACTTCAACGACTGTAA
>JAVEZD010000159.1:3519-4876 GCA_034003165.1 Bacteroidales bacterium
AGCTTTACTATTGAGTTGCCATATACCATGGGAACTTCAAAAGTAAAAAAACCTGAGGCATCGGCTTTTACATAGTCGATAAGGGTGTTGTTTATATACAGTTCCACTATCCACCCGGGCTCTGTTTTGTCACTCAAAGTATAGCTTCCGAAGGAACGTCTGTAGGTGGTTGGTGTATTGGTCAGCTGAATACCTATTACGGGACTGTAGAGAGAAGAGAAAGCCTGGGTGGCTATCTTGCCCGCCATAACCTGTCTGATGGGGCTGAAGTCGTTATTGACATATCTCCACAGATAATACTGTTGTTTCTCAGAGAATGGATCAGAAGTGGAGTAGTTAAGTGATGCCGTGGCCTCCCCTCCGGCTATCATGGCTCCAAGAGAAAGGTTGGCCCTTACATCGCTGCCTCCGTTTATCTCTTCACGGGCTGTCACTGACCAATCGGCCATACCGAATTTAAACATCGGATAGGTCCTGCCTATGGTAGTGTCGGCCGTCACTTCTCCCCTGAGCCGGGTCAGGTTACGTCGCATCTCTTCAAGTCGCATCTCCCTGATCAGGGGAAGCTCCAGCTGGCTTGAAACAGTCACGGTAAGGTTTCTGAAACTGAAAGTAGAGGAAAGGCCAAAGACAGAGCCGAAAAATTCTGATCTCAGGTAAAGGTCGGTCTCTGTCCTTATAAGATCGCCATCATCGAGACTGACTGTTTTCCCATTATACCTTATCAGGTTATCGGTTCTGCTTATCAGGTATTCAGCATCCGGATTTATAAAGAAGCCTGAAACGCTTTCAAAGTCAGGTTCGGGGACATTCCTGATCTTAAGGAATTCAAACATGCCGGAGACGGGAAGAAAGAGGCCCTGCCCATCCAGTACACCTGTTATATCAGTACCTCCGAAGCCCTGTATTTCAAGAAAAAGGGGTATCTCCTCGTATCCGGTCTCATCCTGCGCTTTAAGTGAGGTAAAGGGAAGCAGCATGAAGATTATCATCAGACCTGAAAATTGGGGGAAGAAGGAATGAAGCATACTCCACACTGTATTCTTTATGGTGTATGCCTTTCTGATAATCATTTCACTTGCTCAGTATTAAATATTTAAATCTTATTCCTGAATGAAGATAAGGTCGAAGGTTCCGCTATAATTACCCGGCGGATTGGAGCCGGGATCAAGCACGGACAATGTACCTCCTATCTTCATCTGAGTAGTTGCCGGTGGAATAGCCGTTGTAACAAAGGGTGGTTCAGGATCGGGGACCCCGAAATGAAGGGTCATAGTACCGCCGTTGCTCCCTGTCAGGGTGATATCGGTAATCGGGACAAGGTTTATGAGAGTACCTTCGTTGGCAACAATATCGA
>JAVEZD010000160.1:0-2070 GCA_034003165.1 Bacteroidales bacterium
CTTATGTTCTCCTCCGAATACTTCTGAAGAGTCCTGGACGAAGCCTCCACAGCGTCGGCCATCATCACTATGGCTGTCTCCCTTGTAAATGGTCTGGGACCGGGATATGCAAAGTCCTTCTCCTGATTGTTACCCCTCGACTGGATCTGGTCGAGATGCTTCTTGTAGAAATAATAGGCTACTGAGTTACCATGATGCGTCTGAATGAAATCAATGATGGCCGTGGGAAGCTTGTACTTCTTAGCCATCTCAACACCGGCGCTCACATGGTTTATTATTATGGCAGCGCTCTCCTTTGGCTCAAGCCTGTCGTGCGGATTAAAGCCTTCGGGCTGGTTCTCAATGAAATACTCCCCCCTGCCTATCTTACCTATGTCGTGGTACAGTGCACCCGTCCTGGCAAGCAGATGGTTGGCCCCTATCTCCCTGGCGGCCTCTTCGGCAAGGTTAGCCACCTGAAGTGAATGCTGGAACGAACCAGGAGCCTCACTTGCCAGCCTCCTCAGAAGAGGCTGGTTGGTGTCGGCAAGCTCAAATAGCGTGGCATCTGAAAGAAACCTGAAGGTCTTCTCGAAGACAAAGATAAGGGGATAGCTCAGAAGAAGAAGAACTCCGTTGCCCGCAAAAAAGGTGTAGTTGGCCCATCTCATATTAGCCAGGGTTCCCTCCTGCATTATGCCTATACCCATGTATACCACCGAGTAGGCAAGGAAAACCATCAGGGCCGAGGTGAAAAGCTTGGCCCTGCGGTATATGTTGGTTAACGATACTATCGCAATAACCCCGGCTATATAACTCATAAAGACAAACTCGAAGGAGTTGGGGACAAAAAAGCCGGCAAGCATAATGGTTATGGTATGGATGAACAATGCCAGACGCGAATCATAAAAAGTACGGATGACAATGGGTATGATGGCAAAGGGAACAATGAAGATAGCCTGGTTGGGCATGTTAATAACCAGCCGCGTTATTACAAGAAAGAGCAGTATTACAAGTACTATGAAAAAAGTCTTGTGCGTCGAGTTGAGTATGTCGAGCCTGTAGTGATACATGAAGAGGTAGAGGGCAAGATAACACGAGGTGACAAGTATAAGACGGCCCAGCAGCAACAGCCAGTAGTCATACTGCCCCAGCCTCTTCTCGTATTCGTTTCTGAGCGACTCGAGTATGATGAACCTTGAGTCGTTGACTATCTCACCACGGGTAATGATGAGCTCTCCCTTCTGCACCAGTCCGCGGCTTATGCTTATCCCGTCAAGAAGACGCCCGCGGTCGGCCGCCGAGGTGACAGCATCATAGAAGAGGTTGGGCCTTATGAAATTATAATAGTTGATCCCCTCTATGAACGACCGTGTATCCCTTCCATAGGTTGAAGCCAGCTTCTCCCCGGTCAGATCCTTCCGGGCTGCCGCATATGTATAGGCATCTTTCTGGGTGAATACCGAGGCAAGGGCCCTCTTCTCGGCAACCTTCCCCGTCACAACAGTTATGAAGTCACTCCTTACATCAGCCTGCGAAGTGGCATCGTTGACCTCCAGGATACCCCTTTTGTAAATGGCTTCAAGCTCTGCATGCAGCTCTTTCTTAAGGGAACCAAAGGCATAGGCCGGAAGCCTTGAACCTGAACCACCGGATGCCTGGTACATCTGGTCAAGGTAGGCATCAAAATCAATGAGTGCCTGATTTCCCGGCTCCGGATCAAACCTGAAATAAGGAGCAAAAGTACGTACTATGCTGTCGCGCTCATGCTCTATGGCCGCCTCGGGCTTCAGTATGGGAAAATCCCAGGGTGCTATCAGGGCGGCACTCAGCCATGGCTTGCCTTTCTGAAACTCATATCTGAACTTACCCTGACGGGGCGATATGGCAACAACGATAAAAACACTGGCAATAAAGAAAATGATGTGGTACAAATGCCGCTTATTCGTTCTGAGCTCTTTTTTTGAACCAGACATACAACCTTGTTTTTTTTGATGGATCAGATTATGAAAGTAAATATAAGTAAATAAGTGGAATTTGAAAATTTGAGAATTTGAGAATTTGAAAATGGGAAGAGAATTTGAAAATTTG
>JAVEZD010000160.1:2170-4848 GCA_034003165.1 Bacteroidales bacterium
ACTTTAAACTTTAAACTTTAAACTTTAAACTTTTTCCTTTTGTCTTTTATCTTTTGTCTTTTTCTACTGTCTTTTAGTAATTTTACAAAAAAACCCCATGCAAACCTACATCTGCGACTCCCTCTTCATCCCGCTGCGCTCAGCCCCCTCACACCGTTCCGAGATGCTGAGCCAGATACTCTTCGGGGAGAGATACGTAATAACCGACAGCGTGGGAAGCTGGATAAGGATAGGAACTCTCTTTGACAAATACAACGGATGGATAGATACCCATCATCATGGTAAGCCCGTTGAGAGCGAAGACAGCGAAGGACTGGTTCTCAACCGTACCCTTGTATGCTTCCGCAACGATGGCAGCAGACTGATCCTTGAAGCAGGCTGCGAGATCCATGAACCCGACTATGAGAAGAAATCCTTTGTCACCGGGTCCCATGTCTTTACTACGGAAAAGGACTTCAGCAGCAGCTTCACAGATCCGCAAAACTCCCTGCCCGACACCGCCATGAAGTTCATCAACTCACCCTATATATGGGGTGGCAGACTCCCTTCAGGCATCGACTGCTCGGGCTTCACCCAGCTGGTTTACAAGCTTTGCGGTACAGCCATACCACGCGATGCCCACATGCAGGCTGCAAAAGGAGAGACAATAAGCTTCATGGAAGAGACCTTGCCCGGCGACCTTGTCTTTTTCGAAAACGACAGGGGACGTATATCACATGTGGGGATGATACTGTCGGCGGGACTGATAATACACGCCTCGGGAAGAGTCAGGATAGACACTGTGGATCATTACGGGATCTTCAGGACTGATAGCGGGAGCTATTCCCACAGGCTGAGGTTAATAAAACGTATTGTATAGGACAGCAGGCAACTCAGCCCTTCTTTTCCTTTTCTGAAAAGACATGTTCCACAATCTCCATGATGGCTGCTTCTTCAGCCTTTGCCTTATCAAGGATAACCCCGCTTCGTGAAACAAGATCCTCTGCAAATGTCCTGTCAGCCAGACTGACGGCATTGATCCTCACATTCATGGCTGCTCCCCTTATACAGGCTCCCAGGGCTATGGCCCCTACGGCAGCATCCGACACTGAGTTGGGATTGCCATTAAGCACCATCTCACGTATAAGAGGGAAGGCCGAAAAGGCACATTCAAGAACCCTGAAAGGTACCATCGTGGCTTCCTTCGTGGCCTTCTCAATGGCTTCCTTCCTGGCCTCCTTCTCCTCAGCAGTGCTTCGTGCCATGGCATAGGCTGCCAGAAGACCGTTGTATGAAGCAGTATCCTCATCGACATATCCCAGCAGTGTGTTCTGAATCTCCTTACCCCTGCAGGCCCATTCAGAGAACTCCTTCCAGCGGCTGTCCCAGCCCCTCTTATGGGCCGACAGGTTAGCCACCATGGTGCCGAGGGCGGCACCCAGACTGCCGATATATGCCGAGGCCGATCCTCCTCCGGGGACAGGGGCCTCAGAGGCCGTGACTTCCATATAGTCCTTAAGGCTCTTTCCCGTAAGAAATCCCTTTTTCTTCTTTCCTATGGCATATTCAATAATCTTCTCTTCGGGGATAAAAGGTTTTACATCACTGAGTCCCATCGACCTGGCTGCAATATGTATTAGCTCCTCATCAGGCACACCCGCCGAACGATGCTGTTGATCAAGGAAATACCTGCCGGCATCGAGCATGGCGCTCAGGGGTATCAGTCCCACAAGCTCCGACCCCGTAACCCTTAGTCCCCTGACCGCTGCTTTCCGGCTCACCTCCTCAAAGGCCTGGTGAACTGGCGTGACAGAGATGTCTGTAAGGTTCATGGATACCTGGGCAATGCCATATTCCTCCATATACCATCCGATAGCCCTTACATGCTTAAGCGATCCGGGTATCATGACAGGCTCTCCGCCCGCGTCACGAACTATCCTTCCCGTCAGCGTTCCTCCTTCCCTCGTGGGCCTTCCCTTCTCCCTCACGTCAAAGGCTATGGCATTGGCCCTCCTTACAGAGGTGGTGTTGAGGTTGACGTTAAAGGCTACAAGGAAATCCCTTGCTCCCACTACCGTGGCGCCGCTGCGGGGATTGAACAGGGCGGGACCGAAGTCGGGTTTCCATTGCGGATCACGGAGCTTCCTCTCAAGTCCTTCATATTCTCCTGACCGGCAGCTGGCCAGACTGCGGCGTCTATCATCAAAGGCAGCATGCTCATAGCAATAAACCGGGATACCGAGTTCCGTCCCTATCCTTTCGGCCAGTTCACGGGCATATCCGACACATTCCTCCATGGTTACGCCGGCTATAGGGACAAGCGGACAAACGTCCATAGCGCCCATCCTCGGATGCTCACCGTGGTGCTTCGACATGTCAATAAGCTCCGCCGCCTTTGCTGCAGCCCTGAAGGCAGCCTCCACCACCTCTTCGGGCGAACCCGCAAAGGTCACCACCGTCCTGTTGGCATCCCTCCCCGGATCCACATCCAGCAGGCTGACACCATCAACAGCCTTCACAGCAGCCGTTATCTCCCCGATAACCCCCATATCCCGACCCTCACTGAAGTTCGGAACACACTCTATTATCCTTTCCATGCCCAATACTATATATATAATACTTTAAACTTAAACCAGTGTTCCAAAGTTCCAAAGTTCCAAAGTTCCAAAGTTCCAAAGTTCCAAAGTTCCAGTGTTCCA
>JAVEZD010000161.1:0-4833 GCA_034003165.1 Bacteroidales bacterium
TGCAGGGCAATGATGAACTTTACAGCCGTCTGAGAGGACCGGCCGAGAACATGGAGATCCTTGCAACAGCCAATTCAGGTCAGAGTATGGCCAGAAGGCCGGCACAGACACCTCCGGCTGCAGCTCCGGCAGCAGGTCAGCAGCGTCCGCAGGGTGCAGCTCCGGCAGCAGGCCAGCAGCGTCCTCAGGGTGCAGCTCCCGCAGGTGGTCAGCAGCGTCCGCAGGGTGCAGCTCCCGCAGGTGGTTTCCCACAGGGTGCAGCACCTGCAGGTGGTTTCCCGGGTGGCGGCCAGGCTCCTACAGCAGAACAGATTCAGCAGATGATGCGTCAGATGCAGAGAACAGAAGCAAGGGATGAGCCCGCTCTCATGACAATCACATACGGAAAAGGAAGGATCTTCCATACCATCCTTGGTCATGCTGATGAGGGAGGCGGTCCTGCAATGCAGAGCGTCGGTTTCATCATTACCTTCCAGCGTGGTGCTGAATGGGCAGTTTCAGGAAACGTTACAATCCCGGTTCCCAATGACTTCCCGAGTGCAGCCGGCGCAGTTCTCAGAACTGACTTCCAGCCACCGTCACTTGATAATAGCTTTGCCAATATCGTGAATTACGAGGTTGACAAGAGCACCAGGTACTTCACAGATATCCAGAAGGAAATCCGCAAAGTGTCAAGCGATCCGGCTGAGCTTCTCAAGATTGAAGCCAAAATGCTTGAGGTTCTCCAGAACCCTGCCGCCACGGCTGAAGGCAAAAAACTTCTTATCCAGGAACTAAGCTGGATGGGTAGCCCTGCTGCCGTTCCGGTTATTGAGCAGCTTGGTTCAAATCCTGACCTTAAGGATGCTGTTGATTTTGCTCTTGCAAGACTGCAGTAGTAACATCTTATAAAACAAATTAAAAGGGTGTCACCAACAGGTGACACCCTTTTTTGCATCTTATGTATTGTTTTGAGGGTAGAGGGTGAGGTGATATTGGGGAGGATCAGTAATTTTATTACGGACCAGCCGGAAGAGAAGCAAAAAAAATACCCTGTGCCTGATTCTCCTGTTTTGAGAGGAGGCAGTGCACAGGGTAATTAAGTGTATGAAATAATCAGAATCAGCCGAGTTTAATCCAGACGTTACCCTGACCGTTAGATTTAACAACAGAATGTATGAACTTCATTCCTCTGACACCATCATGAACTGTCGGGAACTCACAGGGATAGAACTGTTCTCCCCTTATTGATTTGGCAGCTCCCTTGTAGATATTGGCCAGGGCTTCATATATGCCTTCGGGATGACCTGAGGGCATGGTATGGCTGGCTTCTGCAATGGAGGTGTTGTATCCGTGAGCCGGTTTGTAAACCTTTGTGGGTTCAGAGTCGCTCAGCAGGTAAAGGAAGTTAGGTTCTTCCTGTGCCCATTTGAAACTTGCTTTTGATCCGTATACTGCAATAGTCAGAGCATTTTCTTCTCCTGCAGCCACCTGGCACGATCTGATTACACCTTTGAGGTTATTGTCGAAACGCACAAGTACGGTACCGTCGAGATCGAGTTTCACGTCGGGTTTAACAGCATTAAGATCAGAAAGAACCTCCTTGATCTCAAGTCCGGTGGTAAACTCAATAAGGTTGAAGGCATGTACTCCGATATCTCCCATGCAGCTGCTGGCTCCGGCATGTTTCGGGTCGAGCCTCCAAACACCTGTGATCCTGCTGTCTGAACCATGAATGAGTGAATTGACCCATCCCTGATAGTACTGGGCATCAACCCTCTGGATAGTACCAAGAACACCCTGCCTTATAAGTTCGCGCATCTGACGAACCATTGGATAGCCGGTATAGGTATGAGTAAGCGCGAAGGTAAGTTTTTTGGCAGCAACAAGAGCTTCCAGCTCAACGGCTTCCTCAACGGTCATTGTCATAGGCTTCTCACATATAACATGGAAGCCGCCTTCGAGTACCTTTTTGGCAAAGGTATAGTGAAGGGCATTGGGTGTAACAATGGAAACAACCTGCATCCTTTTGTCTTCAGGCAGGGCCTGCTCGGCCTTGATCATAGCATCAACAGTCTCGTAGCAGCGGCTCAGATCAAGGTTCTCCTGTGCTGCAAACTGCTTGCTCCTTTCAAAATCAACATCAAAAACTCCTCCAACAAGTTCATAATCATTACAAATTCTGGAGGCACGGCGGTGAGCATCCCCTATGAATGCACCAATTCCGCCTCCGATCTGTCCCATCCTAATTTTCTTCATATAATGTCTTTTCTGTAATTAAAAGGTTAAACAATAAATTTTCCTTAGTAAATGATCCTTAGTTTGTGATCATTTTGTTTTTTTGCCAACACTTCCGAGAAAGAGTGAGATGACAAGAAGAATACCTGCCATTACGGCAGCTATCATAAGTCCCTGCTGAACTGTCGAGCCAACGCTCATGTTACCGATGAATTTCGGGACCAGTGTGCCTCCGAGAAGACCGATTGAGAACATTACTCCAAGGATACTTCCATAGAGGCTGGGATCAAATTTTCCGAAAGTAACGCCGACCAGAGTCGGGAATATTGGGGCAAAAGCAAGACCGGCAAGAATGACGGCAAAGATACCAAGAGCGGGTCCTTTTGCAACAACCATAAGAAGAATGGCAACCAGGGCTATCAATGAAGCTACTATAATAAGTTTTGATCCCATAGCTGTAAGGTTCTTAACCGAGGCTGAAAGGAAACGGCCGATCATCATGGCAACTCCAAAGAGACTCAGAACAAGACCTGCACTGGCTGCGGAACCGGCAGTTCCGGAAACTCCGTATAATTCAGACATAAGGCTTTTTATCCATGTTCCCATCGAGATCTCAAGTGCCATATAGCAGAAGAGGGCAAATGCTGCAACAAGTACTGCCGGTTTGCTTATCACGCTGACAGCTTTTGCAAAGCTGAAGCCAACAGTAACCTGTGGGAAAGAAGCAGTGAATGAGAACACAAGGAAGATAAAGCAAAGAACAGCGATAATGATAAGAGCTGTTTTGTAGTCGAGGCCCAGAGTGTTGAACATAAACACAATGAGAAGGGGCATGACAACGTAACCAAGGCCGAAGAATCCGTTACCGAAGTTACTTGCACGGGCGGGGTCCTTACCTTCAAAAAGTACAACGGGAATAAGGGTGTTTCCCACCGTGTTGCAGGCCATGGCTCCAAAACCAAGGAGAATACCTGCTACCATTGCACCTGTGAATGATGTGGCAAAGGCAAGAAGCAGCATGCTGATGCCTGTAACTGCAAATCCAAAGATGGCCATCGGCTTATAGCCGTATTTGTCGACCAGAGGGCCGATAAAGAGCTGAACAATACACATTGTCAGGAACGATGCCATGACAAGGCTCCCCAGCTGTCCTTCATTGATCCCCAGCGAAGCCATAAGTTCACTTGATACTGAACCGAATAGAATAAAGCAGATGGCCAGGGTGAAAACAGCCATGAGAGCTACAATTGCTGTCGTTTTTTTCATTACTTCTTATTTTTTGGTTAATGGTTAATAATTTGGATTACTATCAGGTTTATAAAAATCCAGAGGTAATTTAATAAAAAAAATCAAAATAAAATAGCAGCTTACAAAGAGAGGCTCCTTATACAGTATTCAGTGCTTCAGCTTTGTAAGATGCTATCTTGCAGGATTACTTATCGAATGAAGCGTCGAAAGCAATGTCTGAAGGCGGAAAATCAATTTTCTTAACAAATTCACATGCTTCAGTTGCTCCGTGCTCGCGGTCCATGCCGTTGTCTTCCCATTCAACTGATAATGGTCCTTTGTAACCTATTGCATTCAGGGCTCTCATGATCTTTTCGAAATTGATGCATCCCCTTCCCAGACTTCTGAAATCCCAGAAGCGGCCCAGGGTTCCGAAATCGGTATGTCCGCCGAATACACCGGCTTCAGCAGGAGTGTCAGACCAGGCAACATCCTTCATATGAACATGGAAGATCTTTTCAGAGAACTCATATATGAATTTCACATAGTCAACTCCCTGATAACCAAAGTGTGAAGGATCGTAGTTGAATCCAAAGGCAGGATGATAGTCGAGGGCTTTCAGAATCCTTCTTGCCGAGGCTATGTCGAAGGCGATTTCAGTCGGATGAACCTCAAGCGCATACCTTACTCCAAGTTTCTGATAAGCATCAAGAATAGGCTTCCACCTTCTTGCCACTTCCTGGAAACCATCCTCTATCATCCCGGGGGTTACAGGAGGGAAGGAGTAGATAAGATGCCAGATCGGGCTGCCTGTAAAACCATTGACAACCTTTACACCCATTTTTGCAGCAACTTCACCGGTCTTGATAATTTCCTGGGCAGCACGCTGACGAACACCCTCAGGATCACCGTCTCCCCAGATATAAGCAGGAAGAATGCTCTTGTGCCTCTCATCAATCCTGTCGGCAACACACTGGCCAACAAGATGTGTCGAGAAGGAAAATACCTTAAGACCATATTTCTCAAGAGTCTTGAGCTTGGCAGCGCAATATGCATCATCTGCCTTGTCAATCTCCATATGGTCACCTACACAACCAATCTCAATTCCATCATAACCAAACGACTTTGCCTTCTGGCATACTGTTTCAAAAGGTAAATCACCCCATTGGAGTGAAACTAACGTAACCGATCTTTTCATATTATCTGATTTTTTAGGATTTATTAATATAATTAACTCCTGGTCTTATACTTACATGTAACACGACCAGACCAATTCATTTCATAAACAAGAATATAAAAGTTTTCGCTAAAAAGCAATTTTTTTAAGCCTTTTTTGAACGGCTCAGAACCGTGGGACAGGTTAAAAAAACTTAAATGGTTACACTTAAA
>JAVEZD010000162.1:0-4738 GCA_034003165.1 Bacteroidales bacterium
CTTCGGTAATCGTTGAATACAAGGTAAAAATCATTTCCCTCTCTTGGATTGTATCTCAACCTGAAATTGGAGACCAATTCATCATCTGTGTTGACATACTGGACAAAAAAGCTGGCCGACAGTTTTGTACTCATCATGTATAGGGCCTTTATATTGAAAGCATGTACGTCAAGGCTGTTATTTGTAACACGCGAAGGGAATCTGATGGCATTAAATTCATACATGGCAGTGACATTGAAGCTTGAAGAGATGTTTATTGTGGGATCTATCTTAATACCTGTTCTCGATCCGTCATAGAACTGACCGAAATTTGCATTTATCCTGGCAGAAAGCATTCTGTTCTCTGATGTACTGAACCTGATTCCCGAACCAAGATAGCTGTAATCGCCTGAAAAAACTGACACATAGTCGGAGAGATAGAAATCGTAAGGTACATTTTCCTTCTGAAGCTGAAGGAAGACCTCGGCACGTATCCCCTTCTTTGTGTTAAGTTCAAAACCGGGCATCACGAACATTGATTCAGGCTTCCCGTCAGCAATCCTCATAAGCCTCTCGGCCCTGACGTTAACGTTATAATTGAAAAGTTTTGAGTTTTCATCGGGGATCCATCCGTAGAAGAGCTGGCCTCCCGGCCCCTGAACCCCGCCTTTTCTTACAAATCCTGTCCCAGGGGTGAAGCTTGTGCCTGAGTAGGTATAATTGAAGCTATAGGCAAAACCTTTCTCGGAGCGCCTTTCCCAGTCAAGAAGTATAAAGGACGGGTTGAGGGAGTTAAGTTTTTCACCTGTTTCATTGTCATAAACCTGTGACCATTTTACATTAAGGTAATCATCACCGAAAAGCCTGAAGATACCATCGACACCATAGGCAAGGTTACTCCGGCCATCCATCCCCAGGCGGGATGTTACAATTCCGCCCAAATAACTGTTCTGGTTGATTACCTGCCGGCGCATCCTCAGTACTCCGAAATTTTCTCCGGCCAGATCTCCCGATTCGGCTGTTTGCATATCCAGGAATCCCATATCCCATTTTCCAAGCCGGCCTGTCAGCCTTGCTCCTCCCAGGATCCTGATGGGGGCTCCTTCAGAAATTCCTATGTTACGACTGTAGAAGAGGTTGTCTGAGAATCCTCCAAGGCTGAAATTAAACAGACTTGACCGCTCCTGGAAGAACATTCTTTTTTCTGGAAGAAAAAGCGAAAACCGTGTCAGGTTAACCATCTGGTTATCTGCTTCGACCTGTGCAAAATCGGTATTGGCAGTAATGTCGAGGGTAAGGTTGCTGTTTATATTGTACTTTATATCTATTCCGGCATCAAGCTTGGGTTTATCTTCTTTTTCATATGCTGTTTCTTCAGTGTTAAGCGCATAATTCCGGCTAAATCCACCCAGTGCATAGGGAGAAACATAAACCGGTCTGGTCGGTCTTGCTCCTGTTATTTCGATTGTAGTGGCAAGAGAGGGCTTGTTCAGAGCCATATATCCGTATTTTGGGTCAATGGCAGGATAACTGTCAGATTCGTTGTTTGAACTTATGTTGCGGGTAATGATAAGCCCCATTGTGGCAACATCGCCCTCGGGTTTGAACTTGAGACTCGAAAATGGTATTCTCATCTCCACGTGCCAGCCTTCGTTATCGGTTACAGTCTCAACATCCCAGAACGTATTCCAGCTTGAGTTAAGGGACCCTCTCGGTGCTCCACCTCCGGAGCCATCATTTGATACGGCATAGTCTGTTCTTAAACCTGTTGGAGTGGTATAGAATGCCAGTGCACTTTCATTATCGTTATAGGTGTCAAGGACAATACCAAATGCGTCATAATCAAAAAGCATCTCATCACGTTTTTTGGTTACCGCATAGATTTTTTCAGGGTCCTGCATAAAGAGATCAGCCGCTATCCACAGGAATTCATCATCATATCCTATTCTTACAACACTCTTCTCCGAAGGATCCATTCCGAAATTCGGTTTGTGCATGACAAGAGGAAAATTATCAAGCCTGCTCCAGGCTTCCTCTGAAGGGAGTCCGTCAAAAGTTATAGAACCTTCAATCCTTTTAAGTCTTACCGGGTCCTCAGCAGCAAATGAAAATATACTTGCAGATCCCAGCAGTGAACAAAGAATGTACAGGCGCAGGTGTTTATGTGAAGTATGGTTTTTTCCATATCTATGTAATGGTAAAATATTTAACTGCCGGCAAAGACAATAATTAAATCGCGTGAAAATACAAACTTTTAAGATAGGTTAATGGTGTTGTACGACATAAAAGGCATTAGGCCAAAGGCGTGTTGCCGAAGCGTAGCGAGGCAATCCCGAGACCTCGGGAAGGCATCAGGCGTGAGCCACTTTAAGAGATAGAGCCTGGATGGTAGTGCTTGCCTGAAACCTGGAAAACCTGTTCCAATGTTCCAATGTTCCAATGTTCCAATGTTTCAATGTTTCAATGTTCCAATGTTTCAATGTTTCAATGTTAAGAAGATAAACTACAAAACTCTGGAACTCTGGAACTCTGAAACTCTGGAACTCTGAAACTAAGTTCTGTAAATTGATTCTAAAAAGAGAAAAGGATAAATATTGAATCAGATTCCATTTTTTGACTTTTTGGTATCAAAGAAAATAAGAGGAGGTTCAGACGGCAGAATGTAATATTTCCCCTTTCTGATGTTATAAAATATAAAATCTGTTGTTTCGTATTTGATGGGAATCAGTTATTTTTAAGCGGTGTCTGTCCGGGCGGATTCAAATACAATATGTTGTGCCGGAGTATTTAAAAGGGAGGATGTGGAGTTTGAAACATTTTATTCCTTAAAACCGTAGAACGACAGTTTTCTGAATCTATGACTCGTTTAGTCAGGTTATAAGGAAGATATACATATATGATTGAACAACTAACTTTAAAAATAAATTAACATGAAAAGAAATAACAGGAACTGGATTTACTACCTTGTCATAATGGGAGCTATGGTATTGTTTACAGCCGGTTGTGAAAAGAACAGTGATGATGATGAAGATGCAGGCTCAACGGTAACCGATATCGATGGCAATGTTTACAAGACTGTAACTATTGGATCTCAGGAATGGATGGTCGGGAATCTGAAGACTACCAAATACAGCAATGGTGATCCCATACCAAACGTCATAAATGCAAATGACTGGACTGCCCTGTCAACCGGAGCCTATGCCAACTATGCCAACGATGCCAACAATTCAAAAACATATGGCAGACTGTACAACTGGTACGCCATAACGGATGACCGTAATATATGCCCGACCGGCTGGCACGTACCTTCAAATGCTGAATGGACAACCCTTGCAACATCCCTGGGAGGTCAAGGCACAGCTGGAGGAAAGCTTAAGGAGACAGGCACCACACATTGGAGCAGTCCCAATACCGGAGCTGATAACGAAAGTGGCTTTAATGCCCTTCCGGGTGGGATGCGCAGTGCAGGCGGAGCTTATTCCAATAAGGGTGACTATGGTTTTTTCTGGAGCACTACACAAAGTAGTTCTTATTATTCATGGTATCGTTACCTTTATTATCTGGGAGCTGAGATAACCTCAAGCGCAGAGGACCTTCGAAGCGGGCTCTCTGTTCGTTGCGTAAAGGATTACGAGACAGAATAATAGTTTTTTTTATTCTTTACGGGATTCCATTAAGGATGGGTTGTTGAAATTTTCGCATTTTCGGGATGACCCCGGGGATGCTGTTAACATAAGCAAAGGTTATTGATTTTCCGGACCTGGAACCTGACAGTTAGTTCTTCCAACTCAGGGAGATTCTTTAAGTATATCGTTTGTAATGATTCTATATTAAAATCCCATTCAGCCAGGTAGTTATATAATTGCAATAGCTTATCCTCCGACTATAAGAATGGTTGATCAAAAATTCATATATTCAAAAAAAAACAGCTATGGAAAGGCGTACAGCTATGAAACTTGCAGCAGGTGCCGTTATTGGAGGCAGTGCCGGTATTTTTACTCTTGCAAATGCATTCAAACCTGAGTTAATGCCTCTCGGTGGACCAGCGAAACTTACTTATAAAGATTCCGGAACTGATTGGATATACCATGCCCTGGACCCGGGGTTGACTGCAGAATTGGCTTATGGTTATTACGACAGTGGCAGTTGCATGTTCGCTACCTTTAAAAGTATAATTTCCCAACTGGCTGATAAGTTTGGAGAACCTTATTCCTCCTTCCCTTTCCATATGATGAAATATGGTCATGGAGGTATTGGTGGCTCAGGGAATGTATGCGGTGCATTAAATGCCGCTGCCGCTGTAACAGGATTATTTGTTACTGATAAAACAGCAATGGATAGCATTATAAATGGAATCTTCAGATGGCATGAGCAGACTGCGCTTCCTGAATTTAAACCTCAAAACCCTGTCACAGACGTCTCGCTTCCTGCCAGCATCTCCAATTCAATATTATGCCATGCATCAAATACCAGGTGGATTAATGGATCAGGATATAAAATTAACAGTGAAGAACGAAAAGAAAGGTGCCGCCGCCTGACAAGTGATGTTGTGTACCGCCTGGTAACAGTCCTTAATACATATTTCAACAATGCTTATATAACTAACGTAAGTGACAATGAGCCGGTCAGAGATTGTCTGACCTGTCATGGCGATAATGGTAAGATCAAAAATACAAGCGCCACAATGGATTGTGCCCCGTGCCATTCCGAGTCAGTCGGACATCAGGTCTTTGCCGACATTCATTATAAACTGATGAAA
>JAVEZD010000163.1:0-4704 GCA_034003165.1 Bacteroidales bacterium
TCAATATAATCATATGTCAATATGTCATATTCTGCCATCCGGCGGGCAAAATACTCCAATTTCAAAGTTAATTCTTACACAAAAGCAATACGGCAATTTTCATGCCCATTTATAAACAATTAATGTTAACAATTACCCGTTATGAATGCTTAAAATTAGCCGATTATTGACTATTTTCGTAATTCCAATACCCCTTTATGGGGAATAATTATATCTTTTTAATATATAATCAGTTATGTCAGAAAGAGAGAGGATTGTAAAGGTAAATATCGAAGAGGAAATGAAGTCGGCCTACATCGACTATTCAATGTCGGTGATAGTTTCGAGGGCCCTGCCTGATGTCAGGGACGGGTTGAAGCCTGTTCACAGGAGGGTACTTTTTGGCATGTCGGAGCTTGGAGTTCTTTCAAACAGACCACACAAGAAATCGGCAAGGATAGTGGGGGAGGTCCTGGGTAAATTCCACCCGCATGGTGACTCATCTGTTTATGAAGCAATGGTAAGGATGGCACAGGACTGGTCTCTTCGCTACCCTCTGGTTGACGGTCAGGGTAACTTCGGATCAGTTGACGGGGATTCACCGGCTGCCATGAGGTACACAGAGGCAAGGCTTAAGAAGATTGCAGAAGAGATTCTTTCGGATATTGACAAGGATACTGTCGATTTCCAGCCAAACTTTGACGACTCCCTGCAGGAACCAACTGTACTTCCGACAAGAATACCCCAGCTCCTTGTAAACGGAGCATCAGGTATTGCAGTAGGAATGGCAACCAATATGCCACCCCATAACCTGGGCGAAATAATAGATGCCACAATAGCTTTTATAGATAACCCTGAGATTACAACAGATGAGCTCCTTCAGTATATTAAGGGACCCGACTTCCCGACAGGCGGAATAATCTACGGGGAACAGGGAATTAAGGATGCCTGCGCTACAGGAAGGGGAAGAGTGGTTATAAGGGCAAAAACCGAAATAGAACTTACCCATTCAGGAAGGGAATGCATTATAGTGACAGAGATTCCCTACATGGTAAACAAGGCAGAAATGATAAGAAAGATAGCCGATCTTATCAATGAAAAGAAACTCGAGGGTATTTCATATATAAATGATGAGTCGGACAGGAACGGGATGAGGGTAGTAATAATCCTTAAAAAGGATGCCACCGCAAACGTGGTACTAAATAATCTCTATAAAATGTCCTCTCTTCAGACATCTTTCAGCGTCAATAATATAGCCCTGGTAAAAGGAAGACCTAAAACCCTCAATACCAAGGAACTCATAGATCATTTCGTAAGGCACCGCCACGAAATCATTCTCAGGAGAACAAGGTTTGAACTCGACCAGGCAGAGAAAAGAGCACATATTCTCGAAGGCCTTATAATTGCCAGTGACAACATCGATGAAGTTGTGGCAATAATCAGGTCGTCGAAAACTCCCGATGAAGCAAGGGAAAGACTTATTGAAAGATTTAATCTGAGTGATATACAGTCGAGGGCCATTGTCGAAATGAGGCTCAGACAGCTTACAGGACT
This sequence comes from Bacteroidales bacterium, assembly GCA_034003165.1. GTDB lineage: Bacteria > Bacteroidota > Bacteroidia > Bacteroidales > VadinHA17 > LD21. The sequence continues at coordinate 1,534 of JAVEZD010000163.1, forward strand.
AGAACAGGATAAGCTGAGAGCTGAATATAAAGAGGTTATGGACCTTATTGATTACCTCAGGAGCGTTCTTGAAAGCACTGAGCTGCAGATGAAGATAATAAAGGACGAGCTTAATGAAATAAAAGAGAAATACGGCGATAAAAGACGAACAGAAATCATCCCCAACGCTGAAGAGTTCAATCCCGAGGATTTCTATGCCGATGATGAGATGGTAATCACTATCTCCCATATGGGATACATTAAAAGAACTCCCCTTACTGAATTCAGAAGACAAAACAGGGGAGGCACCGGCGCCAAAGGCGGAAGCACAAGGGAGGAGGATTTCATTGAACACCTCTATATTGCCACCATGCACAATACAATGCTCTTCTTTACAAAAAAAGGCAGATGCTACTGGCTTAAGGTATATAGCATACCCGAGGGCTCAAGAACATCGAAGGGAAGAGCTATGCAAAACCTTATAAACATTGAACCTGATGACCATGTCAGAGCTTTTATTAACGTCAGAAACCTCAACGACGAAAACTATATAAACAATAACTTCATTGTACTCTGCACATCAAAAGGAGTAATAAAAAAGACCTCGCTTGAAGCCTACTCCAGAGTGAGGGCCAACGGAGTCAATGCCATTACTGTCAGAGAAGGAGATGAACTGCTTGAAGCAAGAATGACAAACGGGAACCATCATATTATGCTTGCCGTTAAGTCGGGACGTGCCATCAGATTCCCTGAAAAATCAGTCAGACCCATGGGAAGAACTGCCTCAGGGGTAAGAGGAATAAAACTCGAAGATGAGGTCACTGATTTTGTCGTCGGAATGATTACCGTGGAAAACAAGGAAAAAGATGTACTTGTAGTCTCGGAAAAAGGCTACGGAAAAAGATCAGATATCGAGGACTACCGTATAACAAACAGGGGAGGGAAAGGTGTTAAGACTATCAATATCACCGACAAAACCGGCTCTCTGATAGCCCTTAAGGATGTCTCTGATAATCATGATCTTATGATTATTACTCAATATGGAAATATACTCAGGAGTCCCGTTTCAGCCCTCAGAATCATGGGAAGGGCAACACAGGGAGTAAGACTTATCAACCTTCGTGAAAACGATATTATTGCGTCTGTGGCTTGTGTTGAAATGGATGAAAATGAAGAAATAAATGAAACCCCTGAAGCCGGTCCTGAAATTGTTAATCCATAGTGAGAATGATTTTGGCAAAGAATTTGATGTTTAGCAAGTAAAGTTTTACATTTGAGAAATTTTTAATGGTAATTAAAACAAATTTAAATTAAACAGATAATCATGAAAAAGTTTTTACTGCTATTTGCAGCTATAAGCATCTCTTTATCAGCGATGTCTCAGAAGGGCAAGGTAACCAGCGCCCTCAGCCTGATAGACCAGGGTGTTCTTGATAAAGCCAAAGAGGCTTTGGACGAAGCTATGGTCCATGAGAAATCCAAAAACTGGTTCAATACCTATTTTGCCCAGGGAAGATTGTGCCAGGCCGTTTATGAAACAGACAATCAGGCTTATAAGTCTCTTTGTGCTGATCCCCTGAGCTCAGCTTACAAAGCTTATGAAAAAGCTATTGAGCTTGATGAAAAAGGCGGAATGAAGAAAAGAATCATTACAAACATGGTTTACAACTCCCTGGCTCTTAACCTGTACAATCAGGGAAGTGCTCTGTTTGAGGCCAAGGAATTTGATGCCGCCCTCAAAGCTTTTGAAACCCAGATAGAGATCACTGAAAGTGACAAATATGCAGGTGCTATTGATACGGGTATGTACTATAATGCAGGACTTGCAGCCGTCAACTCAGGTAAACATGAGGAAGCAATTAAATTCTTCCAGAAATGTGCCGACATGAAATATCTCGGCGTTACACCTTATTTCCAGATAAGCGAATCTTACCTGGCAATGGGCGACACAGTGAAGGCTGAATCAGTACTTACCGGACTGGAAGATAAATTCCCGGGCGACAAAAACGTTAAACTTAATCTCATTGATCTCTATATAAAGAGCGGAAAGAATGACGATGCACTCAGACTTCTGGGTGAAGCCAAAGCAGAGGATCCCTCAAACTTCAGCCTCTTTTTTGCTGAGGGCATAATCTACCTTAACATGCTTAAGTATGATGAGGCTATTGCAAGTCTTGAGAAATCCGTTGAACTGAATCCTGAATTTTTTGAAACACAGTATGGGGTAGGAGCAGCCTATATAAATAAGGCCTCCGAGATGTTCACAAAGGCTAACGACATTATGGATGTCAACGAGTACAGTGCCGCAGTTGATGAAGCTACAGCGGTTTTCGCAAAAGCTCTTCCCTTTATGGAAAAGGCCGACCAGCTGAAACCCAACGATCAGTACACCCTTCAGAGTCTCCGTGAACTGTATTACAGACTTAAGATGACTGATAAATACGAAGAGGTAAAGGCTAAAATTGAACTTTTACAGCAGGGACAATAGTATAGTAGACATAGGAGTCACCAAAAATTCTGATTCCTTAATAGAAAAGATGAGCCCTTTCTGAATTCAGGAAGGGCTCATTTCTTTCAATAAATAAAATACTTAATGAAACGGCTTATTATTTTTATCATTATAACTGCATCCTTTGCTTTCAGCTGTTCCGAAAAACAGGATCCTGATCCCGAAGTAGAAGGGAAGATTCTTATACTTATGTACCACCGGCTGGTTGAAGGAGAAGCTGGAAATACCTACGAAAGAAGCCGGACTGACTTCATCTCTGATATGGAATACCTTAAAAATCACGATATCAAGGTTATAGACTTTGATGAACTTGATAAGATCCTGGCCTCAGAAACTATGCCTCACAATAATTGCGCAATTATCACCTTCGACGACGGTGATCACTCATGGTATACCATTGCCCGGCCATTACTTCTTGAATACGGCTATTGTGCAACATTCTTCCTGTGGACAAATATGATGGGCCGCGATTCCTTCCTGGGATGGAACGAAATAGAAAATATGAGTTTCCTTACCTTACCAGGTGGTTTCAGACCATTCAGGTTTGAATCCCATTCATTCTCACATCCGTATCTTCTCGACAGAAGAGCAGGCTTTGAATCAGATACTGAATACAATCTGTTCCTTGATTATGAACTGAGGGAGTCAAAAGCTGCCATCGATGCACATACGCCCGAACCTGT
>JAVEZD010000164.1:0-4701 GCA_034003165.1 Bacteroidales bacterium
TGATGAAAATCATCACCACGGAATTTCAGGGACTTGTAATTATCAAACCCGATATTTTCTCCGATAAAAGAGGCTATTTCTTTGAAAGTTACAAACATGAAGCCCTGATAAATGCAGGAATATCGTTCAACCCTGTTCAGGAAAACGAATCAAAATCATCCAAAGGAGTAATAAGAGGAATGCACTACCAGCTGAATCCATACGCCCAGGCCAAACTAATAAGGGTTGTGGATGGGAGGATATATGATATTGCCCTCGACCTGAGAAAAGACTCCCCCACCTTCGGAAATTGGTTTGGCATAGTCCTCGACTCAGACACCAAGGACCAGCTGTTTATACCCCGCGGATTTGCCCACGGCCTTTCGGCACTTAGCGATACGGCCATCATCCAGTACAAATGCGACAACTACTATAATTCGCAGGCCGAAAGAGGAATTTCAGTAAAAGATCCCTATCTTGGTATTGACTGGCAGACAGAAGTCTGCGATTCTATGATAAGCGACAAGGACCTGGGACACCCGTTTTTTAAAGAGGCCGAATATAACTTTTAATACTGATCTGAAATGGCAGTGATACTTGTTACAGGGGCATCGGGACAGCTTGGCAACGAGCTTAAAACAGAAGCTGAGAATTACAGGGGCTACGAATTTATATTTACTGATATCGACACTCTCGATATAACCGATTCAGAAAAAACAAGGGAGTTCGTTGAACAGACAGAGCCCGGGTGGATAATCAACTGTGCGGCTTATAACCTCGTTGATAAAGCCGAAACGGAACCCGAAAAAGCCATGCTCATCAACACCCATGCGGTAAGAAACCTGGCCGGCGCCATTAAGGGAAGCTCCTGCCGTCTTATCCATGTCTCCACTGACTACGTCTTTGAAGGCTCATCTAACACTCCATATAACGAGATGTCGCCTGTAAACCCACAGTCAGCCTATGGCAGGTCGAAACTCGGAGGCGAAAGAGAAGCCCTGCAGCATAACGCAGCTATGGTAATAAGAACATCATGGCTGTACTCATCCTTCGGCAACAATTTTGTCAAGACCATTATTTCGAATGCCGACAAAAAAGATTCTCTCAATGTTGTATTCGACCAGACCGGCTCTCCTACCTATGCCGCCGACCTGGCTGCCGCAATCATGAATATTGTTGCCTCAGTGATAAGAAACCGGGTTGCCTTCACTCCCGGCTTATACCACTATTCAAACGAAGGGGTCTGCAGCTGGTACGACTTTGCTGTTGAGATAGTGGCCGCAACAGGCCAGGACTGCACTATACTGCCCATACTGACAAGCGGATATCCAACCCCTGCAAAACGCCCTGTCTATTCGGTAATGGACAAAACCCGGATAAAGGAGACCTATGGACTTACTGTCCCTCACTGGAGAGACAGCCTTGTAAGATGCATAACTAAACTTAAACAATCCCGGATATGATACCCATAAAAGAGATCAGAGAAAAAGCCATGCAATGGCTTGGCAATGAGTATAATGAAGAAACCAGGAAGGAAGTCAGGAATATGCTTGACAATGATGAGAAAGCGCTTATAGATGCATTCTACCAGGATCTTGAGTTTGGTACAGGCGGCCTCAGGGGAATAATGGGAGCCGGAACCAACAGGATGAACATCTATACGCTTGGAATGGCTACACAGGGCCTTTCAAACTATCTCATACAAAACTTCAGAGACCAGCAGATAAAGGTGGCCGTGGCTCACGACTGCCGTAACAACAGCCGCTATTTTGCCGAGACCACAGCAGCTATCTTCTCGGCCAACGGCTTCGAGGTCTGCCTCTTCGAAGCCCTCCGCCCCACACCTGAACTCTCCTTTGCCATAAGGCATTACAAATGTCAGAGCGGGGTCGTGATCACAGCTTCCCATAACCCGCCTGAATATAACGGGTATAAGGCTTACTGGGACGATGGAGGTCAGGTGGTTGCGCCCCACGACACGGCCATCATAGAAGAGGTACGCAAAATAAGGTCCGTAAATGAAATAAAATTCAAAGCCGATCCTTCAAAGATTAAAATCATTGGTAAAGAGACGGATGAGCTCTTCCTGAAGGAGGTCCTTAAAATGAGACTAAACCCGGAGCTTATAAATAAATTTGGAGATACCGGAATAGTCTTTACCCCCATCCACGGTACAGGCTCACCCCTGGTCCCGGCAGCCCTTAAGCTATTCGGCTTCAGAAACATAATAAAGGTGCCGGAACAGGAAGAACCCGATGGCAACTTCCCCACTGTCAAATCGCCCAACCCTGAGGAGCCCGGAGCCCTTAAAATGGCTATCGCCAGGGCTGTGGAGACAGGAGCCGAGCTTGTAATGGCTACCGACCCCGATGCCGACAGGCTGGGACTTGCCGCAGCCAACAGCAATGGTGAGTTCGTTCTCCTAAATGGCAACCAGACAGCTGTTATTCTCTCCTACTACATTCTGTCACAGTACAGGGAGAAGAGACTCCTTAAAGGGAACGAGTATATAATCAAAACAATTGTCACCACCGATCTCATTGACAAGATAGCAGCCGACTATGGTATAAAATGCTATAACGTCCTCACCGGATTCAAATTCTTTGCCGAACTTATAAAAAAGCTTGAAGGCAAAGAGAGATTCATCGGAGGAGGAGAAGAAAGCTATGGCTTCCTTCCCGGCGACTATGTCAGGGACAAGGATGCCGTCGCCTCCTGCGCCCTGGCAGCTGAGGTCCTCGTATGGGCCAAAAGCAGGGATCTTGATCTCTTCGGACTTCTGGATGAGATCTACCTTAAATATGGTGTATACAGGGAAAGACTTATTAATATTGTAAGGAAAGGCAAGGAAGGAGCCGATGAGATAAAGGCCATGATGAAAGGCTACCGCGACAATCCACCGGTAAGCATAAACAACAGCAGGGTTGTTATGATTAAAGACTACAAGGAACTTGTTTCGACCGACCTGCTTTCGGGGACAAAGAGCGCCATAGACCTTGGCAGGTCGGATGTTCTTCAGTTCTTTCTCGAAGACGGGTCAAAGATATCAGTACGCCCCTCGGGTACAGAGCCCAAGATCAAATTCTACTTCAGCGTCAGCATGATGCCTCAGTCGGCCGGTGACATTGAAAATACAGGAAGCCTTCTTGAAAAAAGAATTGACGGAATCATTGCTGATTTGAAGCTGACCTGACCTTAACAGCATAAGCTGCAGACACTAAGACTCAGAAGGGAAAAAACTGTCGGAGAAGTTTACAAGGTATACCCTGCCTGTAGCCCTTGTAAGGGCAGTATAAAACCACCTCAGGTAGTCTGTTGTTATATCGATCCTGTTGAACATACCCTGATCGATAAAGACCCGCTCCCATTGGCCACCCTGCGCTTTGTGACAGGTAACGGCATAGGCAAACTTAATCTGAAGGGCGTTGTACCAGGGATCTTCTCTTACAGCGCTGAGCTGTTGTTTACGCGTTTTAAGATGCATGTAATCGGCCAGCACATTCTGGTAAAGCTCCCTGCTCCTCTCTGACGGCAGGGCGGGAGTGTCAAGATGAAGAACGTCGAGCATCACCTTCGACTCAATCTCAAGGTCATAATCGGGAAACTTGAGCGACATCTCAGCAAACCTGAAGCCATACATCTCTTCATATTTCCTTATCCTTCTCACTTCAGCAATATCGCCGTTGGCAATAAAACCCGGACCATCTTCCTCTGAGGCAACACTGTAGTTATTCCTTACAACCATAACCATGTCGCCGGTGCTTATCTCCTCTTCCCTGAAGAATATGCTGTTCCTTATCCCCTGGTTATACCTGTTAGCCTGTTTGTTCGAGTTTACAACAATGATGGTACCATCAAGGCCACACTCACCGTACGACGTCGATATCTCACTGATAAGATCTTCACCACTAATCCTTTTTATATCACTGAAGTCATTGCAGTTTAGCGAGGGATGTGAAAGATCCCCCGTTGCAATCTGAAGCCTGAGGGCTGTAGCATTCATAAGCACCCCAGATGACTCGCTCTGCCGGACGACCTGCCTTAGTTCAGCATTCTCAAGGGCAAAGCCGTATTGACCAAGGCTGGCGGGATCGAGGGCGGGACTCTCGGGTGAACCGACGGGAGGCAGCTGGGCAGTGTCTCCGACAAGGATAAGCTTGCAGTCAATACCCGAATAAACATATTCTATAAGATCATCCAGAAGCTTTCCGCTTCCGAACAGAGATGTATCACCCGAGGTATTGGATATCATCGAAGACTCATCCACAATAAAGAAAGTGTTCCTTGAAAGGTTTCTGTCGAGAAGAAACCTGCTCATTACATCTGAAGAAGACTTCTGCCTGTATATTTTCTTATGAACAGTAAAAGCCTGGCGCTCCGAGTAAGAGGCCAGCACCTTTGCTGCCCTTCCTGTGGGTGCCATCAGAACGGATTTTATCCTTAGCTTATCAAGGGTCCTTACAAGTGAACTGATTATGCTTGTCTTTCCTGTTCCCGCATAACCGGTAAGAACGAAGATCCTGTCGTTGCTGTTCTCGCATATATAGGCTGCAAGTTTTTCGAGCGATGCTGACTGGTCACCGGTCGGAACATTTCCCAGATTCAGGCAAAGCTCATTGTAAATTAATGTCTCACGCATTTTGACCGGCATAGTGACTGCTTGGATAATTTTTTTAATTTTGTTTGAAAACTGATACAAACTTAACAATAGAAAGCAAATAC
>JAVEZD010000165.1:0-4663 GCA_034003165.1 Bacteroidales bacterium
TATTACCATGGTTTCAGGATATTACCTTAAGCAAATAAGGACCAGTTTCAACAATGCCACCCCGTGAATCTGCCGGAATAAATTGCTGACATCATTTAATAAGGTTTTTAAAGGAGTTTTTTACCTTTGCACGCATTTCATCCTCAATACCTATGATAGCAGAAATAATAACCATCGGGGACGAACTCCTTATCGGTCAGACAGTAGATACAAACTCTGCATGGATGGGAGCAGAGCTTAGCAGGTCAGGGTTCGACATACTCCGCCGTCTGTCGGTTCACGACAGGAGGGAGGATATACTGTTTGCACTTGAAAATGTAAGTCCCGACACAAATGTTGTGCTTATAACGGGCGGACTGGGTCCGACAAGCGACGACATAACAAAACAGACCCTGTGCGAATTCTTCGGCACTGAACTGGTGGTTGATAAGGAAGTGCTTTCCATGATCACTGAGATGATGGCCAGACGCAACATAGGACTTAACGAAAACAACAGGAAACAGGCAGAGGTGCCGGCCTCATGCCGTGTACTTACGAACGCAAAAGGAACTGCGCCCGGAATGTGGTTTGAAAAACAAGGCAGGATCTTTGTCTCGATGCCCGGAGTACCGGTTGAAATGAAGTATATAATGAGTACCCATGTCATCCCTGAACTCAACAACAGATTCAGAACCCAGGTGATAATCCACAGGAACATAATGACATTCGGTACCTATGAGGCCCGTCTGGCAGAGCTGCTTACTGATTTTGAAGCCACCCTTCCCAAAAATGTAAAACTTGCATACCTGCCTTCTTCCGGAGTGATAAAGCTAAGACTTACAGGTACTGACAATGACCGGGGTGTACTTGACCTTACCCTCAGCAACCAGGTTTCCAGGCTTCACAGCTATATTCACGAATATATATTTGCAGAGGAGGAAACAAGCCTTGAGGCCGTTGTCGGCTCGCTCCTCAGGGAAAAGAAGTCCACACTGTCGACAGCCGAAAGCTGTACAGGAGGCAGGATATCCCAGATGATCACATCCATTCCCGGAAGCTCAGAATACTTCAGGGGTTCTGTTGTTGCTTACCATAACGACATAAAAAGCAGCCTGCTTGGCGTAAGTACTGAGAGCCTTGAAAGATACGGAGCTGTAAGTGAAGAAGTTGCAGCTCAGATGGCAGAAGGTGTAAGGAAGCTGACAGGAACTGATTTCTCGGTGTCTGCCACAGGTATAGCCGGACCAGGTGGGGGATCTTCCCTTAAACCTGTCGGGACCGTATGCATTGGAGTAGCTTCCCCTGCCCGTACTGTAACCATGAAATACATATTTGGTAATGAAAGGGTTATTAACATTGACAGGTTTGCGACCTCTGCTCTTAACCTTCTCAGATCTCAGATAATCAACCAGTAACAGCTCCGGAGACATATGTTAAAAAAAAGTATTATATTTATTTGGTTAATACGATTAAAATCACGTATTTTGCGCTTCGTTTGAAAAGAGCTAATTAAAAAGTTGTAAAAAACAGATCCATGTCAAAAGTTTGTCAGGTAACAGGGAAGAAAGCGATGGTGGGAAACAATGTTTCGCACTCAAAAAGAAGGACCAAGAGAAAATTCTTACCCAATCTTTTCACAAAAAAATACTATCTTCCCGAGGAAGAGAGATGGATTACGCTTAAAGTATCAGCTTCAGGCATCCGTCTTATAAGCAAAAAAGGAGTAACTTCCGTGATGAAGGAAGCTAAACAAAAAGGTTATATCTTGAATTATTAAACAACAGAGGACTAACAGATGGCAAAGAAGGCTAAAGGGAACAGGCAGCAGGTTATTCTTGAGTGTACCGAGCACAAGGAAAGTGGACTTCCGGGAACTTCAAGATATATTACCACTAAAAACAGGAAAAATACACCCGACCGTCTGGAAAGAAGGAAGTATAATCCTGTTCTTAAAAAATATACAGTTCACAGAGAAATAAAGTAAAAATACAATACGATGGCAAAGAAAGTTGTTGCAGCAATGAAAACCGGTAGCGGAAAAGTTTTTACCAAATGTATTAAAATGGTAAAATCAGACAAGACCGGCTCGTATCTCTTTAAAGAGGAAGTTGTTCATAATGATCATGTTAAAGATTTTTTTACAAAGAAGTAAAAGTAATATTCTTTAAAAATATCAGGAGCTTTCTTCCCAAAAGAAGAAGGCTTTTTTTATCCTTAAACATAACATCTTCGAAAATTCCCAACTATGGCCTGGCTCGGTTTTATCGGTAAGGAAAAAAAGGAGAGTCTCAACAAGGGTCTCGAAAAAACCAAGGAAAATGTTTTCACAAGATTGTCAAGGATCGTTGCAGGCAAATCAAAGGTCGACGACGATATCCTGGATAACCTCGAGGAAGTCCTGGTATCCTCCGATGTGGGCGTTGAAACCACTCTAAGGATAATCGATCGTATAGAAAAAAGGGTTCAAAAAGATAAGTATCTTAATGCAAGTGAATTAAACAGGATACTTAAAGAAGAAATTGCTGCTCTGCTTGAAAGCGATTCAGGGTATTACAATCCCGCCTTTTCAGAACCCCTTCCCACAAAACCATTTGTTATAATGGTTGTCGGAGTAAACGGCGTCGGAAAAACAACTACAATAGCCAAGCTGGCACATCAGTTTAAGAATGCTGGAAAGAAGGTACTTCTCGGAGCTGCCGATACCTTCAGGGCTGCTGCCATCGAACAGCTTCAGATCTGGGCCGATAGGACAGGAGTGGAGATAGTGAAACAGAAGATGGGATCGGACCCTGCATCTGTTGCCTTTGATGCTGTAAAATCAGGGGTTTCGGGCGGATACGATGTCATCATAGTGGACACGGCGGGCCGTCTTCACAACAAGATAAACCTGATGACCGAACTCTCAAAGATAAAAAGGGTTATGGAAAAGGTGCTACCCGAAGCTCCTCATGAAGTACTGCTCGTTCTCGACGGATCGACCGGACAGAATGCCTTTGAACAGGCCCGGCAGTTCACTGCCGCCACGGATGTGACTGCCCTTGCCATTACCAAACTTGACGGTACAGCAAAGGGTGGTGTGGTAATAGGAATATCGGACCAGTTCAGGATTCCTGTCAAATACATCGGTATTGGCGAGAAACTTGACGACCTGCAGATCTTTAACAAAGACGAATTCGTCGATTCCCTCTTCTCAACCGATTAGTATGGCAGCAGCCATAATCTCCTATGGATATTAAAAAGATCAACATAGTAACACTGGGTTGTTCCAAAAACCTGGTTGACTCCGAAAAACTTTCAAAACAGATTGAAGCTGCAGGATTCAAAGTTGTAAATGATTCAGATGATACTTCATACAGTACAGTAATTATAAACACCTGTGGTTTCATCAATGATGCAAAAGAGGAAAGCATAGATACCATACTCCGTTTTGCCAGTCTCAGGGAAAAAGGCCTTATTAAAAATATCTACGTAATGGGATGTCTGGCTGAACGATATATGGAAGAACTGAGTAGCGGGATCCCTGAAGTCAGGAGATGGTTCGGAGTTAAAAATACTGAAGACATCCTTGCTGAACTGGGAGGAAGTTTAAGAAAGGAACTGTATTCAGACAGGATACTTACCGGCCCGGGCCACTATGCCTACCTTAAAGTCTCGGAAGGCTGCGACAGAAGCTGCGCCTTCTGTGCCATTCCGCTCATAAGAGGCAGGTGTATCTCCCGTCCTGTGGAGGAGATCGTTGATGAAGCACGCCTCCTTGCAACAAAAGGAGTGAAGGAACTTATTCTCATTGCCCAGGATCTCAGCTACTACGGTCTTGACCTTTATAAGAAGAGAATGCTGCCCCGGCTGCTTGAGAGACTTCTTGATTTAAAGTCCTTTGAATGGATTAGGCTGCATTACCTTTACCCCGCTGATTTCCCCAGGGAGGTTATCAGCCTGATGAAAGCATACCCCGTTATATGCAGATATATTGACATCCCCATTCAGCATATCTCAGACAGCATGCTCAGGCGAATGAAAAGATCTCACGACCGCAGGGAGACAGAAGAGCTTCTTTACCATATAAGGCAGGAGTTGCCGGGGGCGGCTATAAGGACCACACTGATAGCAGGGCATCCGGGCGAGACTGAAAAGGAATATTCGGAGCTGGCTGAATTTGTAAGGTCATTCAGGTTTGACAGGCTGGGAGTATTTCCCTATTCAAACGAGGAAGGTACCTGGTCGTTCAAGAATTATTCCGATGACATTCCGCAGGCAACAAAAGAAGCCAGGGTTTCAGAGCTTATGGAGATCCAGCAGGAGATAGCATCGGAGCTTAATGAATCAATGAAAGGAAGGGTACTAAAAGTAATCATCGACAGGAGGGAGGGTGAATACCACATCGGGAGAACCGAATACGATTCTCCCGATGTCGATCAGGAAGTTCTGATCCCTGCTGAATATGATGTTAAGGAAGGGTCCTTCTGCCAGGTAAAGATTACCCGGACCGAGGGATTTGACCTTTATGGGGTTCCGGTTTCATCCTGACCATTTCCTGTCAGTTCACCTGTGTCCTGCTCCCTGTCCTCTTTTTTCTTCTGAATCCTTATCCTGATCTCCGATTTTGCCGAGTTGAAGCCTGCATGAATAATGTCTCCCTCAACAAGTTCAGCTTTTATAAGTACTTCAGCCATAGGATCCTCCA
>JAVEZD010000166.1:0-4660 GCA_034003165.1 Bacteroidales bacterium
GCATTGCTTATCTGGGTCTGATATTTATTCAGACTTCCTTCATACCTGAGATCAATGGTGAGCCTTTTAAGGACATCCACTCCGACACCTGCCTGATAACCAAAGGTAAGATCCTGGTACATTGCATTAAAGTCGGGGTGATCAATCAGATCTGATGGAGAATTTATAAGCAGGGAGGCCGATGGTCCTGCATTAAGTCTTACAGGACCAAGATAAAAGCCCAGCATAATGGGCAGGTCGAGTTTATTGAACTGTTGTTTGCTTATTGATTCAACAGGAGATTCTTCGAGTTCCGTAACAGAATATTCATTGGTCCTTGATGAGAATAAGAGCTCCGGCTGAATATAGAATTTACTTATGTTGATCCGGACAAATGCTCCGGCATGAAATCCATAATTGCCTTCCTCAAGAGCTTCAACGGTATATTGTGTTTCTCCGGAAGTAAGGGTTTTAAGGTTTTCCATCGTGAGGGAAGTGGTACTCAGACCGCCTTTCAGTCCAAACCTGACCTGTGAAAACAGGGGCAGACTGATAAAGATAACCAGTATAACTGCAAGTAGTTTTTTCATGATTTTTCGTTTTAGATATTCAAAAAGATTAAAAACAGGTATTGTCTTTGTGACATTTCACCTATAACGCAGCTAAAGGTTAAAAGTTGCAGAAAATATTAAAATTTACACGAAAGAATCAACAGGAATGCTCATTCTGCCTCAAGGGCCGAGAATATTATCCTTTTCATCTGATTGAACTCATCCCTTTCAAAGAGTCTGGTAAGAAAGATAATACGACCTGTTCTGTCAATTACCACATTTCTCGTAACTCCCGCCTCCTTAAGTGCATACAGTCCGAAAATGCCGGCTCCCGGATCAAGGGCCAGAGGATAGCTTATCTTCATATCCTGAGCAAACCTGACTACCTTATCAAGGGGTTCATCCCTGTCAATGCCTATTACGGCAAGTCCCGACTCCTTTCCGGGTATCCATATCTCCTTTTCAATAAAAGGCATTTCGGTACGGCAAACACCGCACCAGCTTGCAGTAAACTGCAGCATAACAACTTTCCCCCGCAGGTCCGACAACCTGTACGACTTCCCTCCGGCTTCTTTTATTTCAAAGTCGGGGGCCATATCCCCTACTTTTACCAGGTAATCGTTTTCATAGACCTTTTTCTGTTGCCCGTTAGCCGGTAATACAAGTGACAGAGCCATAAAAACAATTATTACATACCTTACCATTTCCCCGTAGTTTTTAAAGTTAAAATCCCATAATTTCAGGCATCATACATGCCAATCAATGATGCAAGTTATAAAAATACTATCTTAGAGTTATAAAAAATACTATCGTGCGACTCTTACCGACTATAACACTTGTTTCAGCATTGTTGTTCAATGCTCCGGGCTTCATTGCTGCCCAGGATAATGAGGTCCTCTTCCTGAAAGCTCTCAACGCGATCAACGTGGATGTACTTAAGGCCCAGACCGGATTTCTGGCATCAGACTGGATGGAAGGAAGGAGAACCGGAGAGAAAGGCGAATTTATGGCAGCAGATTATATTGCAAGCATGCTGCAGCTTTATGGGGTAAAGCCTTACGGAGACCTGCAGATGACAGGAAGTGTAGCCAGCCAGGGCTACTTTCAGAATTTCACCATTCTTAAGACCTCTCCCGTGGGGGATCAGTCGCTCAGAATCATTGAAAGAAAAGGCGATGGAGAGAAAATTACTGAATGTGTCCCCTATACTGACTTTATAATCAACCGGCAGCTACAGAATGTTGTTATTGAAGCACCTGTTGTTTTTGTCGGTTACGGATTCAGGAACAGCCGTCTTAAATATGATGATTTAAGATCGGCAGATCTGCAAGGTAAAATCATACTTAAGCTGTCGGGGATTCCTGATATTGCCAGGACATCTCTTACAGCATCTGAGATTTCAGCCTCAGTGGCTGAGTCAGAGGCATTTCTTAAAGAAGCGGGAGCCCTGGCTGTCATGGAGTTTGATCCCGGACGGCTTATTGCCGCCTCTGTTGCCGCTCCGGATTTCATGCAAATGTCTCCGGCTGAGCTGCGCCCCGTCCCGCAAGGCACGTCGGCTTACTGGTCGCTGCCGGCAGCAGGAAGCTCTGCAGAGCCGGTAAGGATAAGAGTTTCTTCCAGAGTCGCCTCTGTATTACTGGCAGGAACAGGTGTGGATATTGATGAATACAGGAGACTGGCAGCCGTCAACAAGGCAAAACCGGCAACAGCGGGTTATGGAATCTCTGTCAGGTTGGGCTCAGCGGTAACCACGACACAGATTGCGTCCAGGAATATCCTTGGTATCATTGAAGGAGAAAAAAGGAATGAGATAATAGTTATCGGCGCCCACTATGACCATATGGGAATCTCCGACGGCTACATCTGGAACGGGGCCGACGACAACGCCTCGGGAAGCGTGGGAGTGCTTACTCTGGCAAAGGCCTTAATGGAGTGCGGGAAAAAGCCTGCAAAAACGATAGTCTTCGCTTTCTGGTCGGGCGAAGAGCAGGGCCTGCTGGGATCACGCCATTTCGTAAGAAATCTGCCTTTCCCTGCATCCAATATCCGCCTTAACCTCAACTATGACATGATATCGAGATACATCTCTCCTGAAGAGACAAAACGGGTTACCATGACATACACTGACAGTTTTCCCTGGTTCAGGGAACTTACCCAGGACAACCTTATAAAATATGATATTGACCTTGACATCGACTATCAGCCTTCCAGCGATCCTCCGGGAGGAACTGACCACAGGTCTTTTGTGGCGGTGGGAATTCCTGTTATGCGCTTCAAACCAGGACACCGTGAGGAATATCATACGCCTTCCGATGAGACAGAGACCCTCGACTGGGATATTATGGAAAAAATAATTAAGATCAGCTTTGCCAATATCAGGATTTTATCTGAAAAAGACTGGTAGTCTGACACATAACGCCTCAATCCCTTTTCAGAATAAGCTCATCACTTCTGCCCTTTCTCACTGATATCCAAGATAATCACTGTTTTGTGAAAGCTCGAGATAATCTTTTCCTGCTTCGGAATAACCATATTCAAAGCAATACCTGGTTACCTTTCCTCCTGCAGTTTCAATCACATGGGTAAAGAAGCTGAAGTTGTAGCCAAGGGCAAAAAGCACATCTTTATGAACCTTTTCCCTTCCTTCAGTGAAAAGGTCACAAAGTATCCTCCTGTTCTTCCTCAGCAAGCCGTGAACATTGCGGACATAGTTGTTTGTGTCGCGGTTGAGACGGTTGTTATAGTTGTTCCGGCACTGATCTGAACAGAATTTCTTATCGGTACGACCGTGAATAAGGTCGCCGCAGTCAAGACATCTTTTTTCCACAGCACTAAAGTTTTGATAAAGATATAAAAAAACGTTTTCAAACGCTTTCAAACGGATAGAAATGATTACCAACCGTATATAAACGATTAACAACCGACAGGAACCACAGAAGCGTAATAATTTAGTATCGTAAATAAACTATGTCTCACTTAAATTTTATTATCATGACAGCATTACGCAACAAAGTGATCCTTGTCGGAAACCTTGGGCAGGATCCTGAGATCAAAAAGCTTGAGAATGGCAAAAGAGTAGTGAATTTCACACTCGCCACCAATGAGGAATACAAAAATTCCGAAGGGCAGAAGATCACTGAGACAACCTGGCATAACATTGCCGCATGGAACGGTCTTGCAGAGATAGCATCGAAATACCTTAAAAAAGGAAAGGAGGTGTTGGTTGAAGGGAGGCTTTCATACAGAACTTATGAAGACAAAAATGGTTCAACCCGCTATTTCACGGAGATTGTTCTTAATGATATTCTCCTGCTCAGGTCAGGGAAGGCTGAGGCCAAAGAATGAGGGTGAGAGCAGGGGAAAGCTCCGGTTCAGAAGGAGGAGACTGCAGACTTTGCAGTCTCCTTTGCTTTCGCCGTGGTATATATTCTTTCAGGAAAGGAAGGGCGGCAGCATAAAATACTGATAGTCATTTTGGTAATAAATGTTCTGACAGATCGGCCGGATCTCCGGAGCAAGGTCAGAGAGCGTTATTGCCGGCACCAGGAATTATCTTCCTGATGACTCTTTCCCTGCTCTGAGGGCCCTGAGGTTAAGTTCAATAATCTCATCACCTTTCCGGCTGAAGAATGACCGTACAGCATTTTCAAAACTTCCGAAAGGCATATCCAGAAATGGAGTCGCAGCACCAAGGATGACCATATTCCCTGCCCGGGCCGATCCAAGTTCCCGGGCTATAGCGTCGGCGTCAATTATAATATGGTTTTTTATCTTCCTGATTTCTTTAAGTATATCCTCAAGCGGGGGATAGTCAGGTATATTCTCAACTGTACCTGAATTTGTTACTATCCATCCCCTGGCCGACAACCAGGGAAGATACCTGAGAGCCTCCATTGGTTCAACAGAAAGAATAAGTCCTGCCCCTCCGGAAGGTATGAGATCCGAAGCTATGGGAGAATCAGACAACCTCAGATGAGACTGGACATCCCCTCCCCTCTGGCTCATCCCATGGACTTCAGCCTGTTTGAGAAAGAGACCGTTTTCAACTGCTGCAAGGCCAATAACGGCAGCTATTGAAAGTATGCCCTGTCCTCCAACCCCCGATAAGATTATATCATTTTTCATCA
>JAVEZD010000167.1:0-4559 GCA_034003165.1 Bacteroidales bacterium
TGCTCGATGAATTTCTTCGCTGGGATCCGGAATCCAAAGTGGCCTGTGAGACTTTTGTTACCACCGGCCTCGTTGTGTGTGGTGGCGAAGTGCGGACAGAAGGCTGGGTTGATGTTCAGGAGACAGCAAGAAAAGTAATCAGGGAAATAGGATACACCAGACCTGAATACCGGTTTGACGGTGATTCGTGCGGGGTCATCTCGACCATCCATGAACAATCGTCAGACATCCGTCAGGGTGTTGACCGTGAGAATCCCGAGGATCAGGGAGCCGGTGACCAGGGAATGATGTTCGGCTTTGCCTGCCGCGACATGGATAACTATATGCCTCTGAGTATTGAATTGGCTCACAGGCTGCTGCAGGAGCTTGCCAGCATAAGGAGGGAAGGAAGGTCGATGAAATACCTTCGCCCCGACAGTAAATCCCAGGTCACGATAGAATACAGCGACGACAACATCCCGGTCCGCATAGACACCATTGTAATAAGCACCCAGCACGATGAATTCATCCTCCCTGAGAGCGATACCTTAAAAGCTGAAAAGTCAGCTGAGAAACAGATGCAGGACAGGATCAGGGAAGACATCCTGAAAGTACTTATACCCAGGGTTAAGAAGTCGCTCCCCGCACGTGTAAGGAAACTCTTCACCGACGATACAAGGCTTCTCGTTAACCCGACAGGTAAGTTTGTTATTGGCGGGCCTCACGGTGATACCGGCCTTACGGGCAGGAAGATCATTGTCGACACCTATGGTGGCCACGGGGCTCACGGGGGAGGTGCTTTCTCCGGAAAAGACTCATCAAAAGTAGACCGTTCTGCAGCCTATGCCGCCCGTCACATTGCCAAAAACCTTGTTGCTGCCGGAATATGCGACCAGGCACTTGTGCAGGTAGCCTATGCCATCGGAGTGGCCGAGCCTGTTGGCCTCTATGTAAATACATACGGGACAGGCAAGGTAAGCGATGCTTCAGGAAAAACCCTCAGCGACGGGGAGATAGCTGCCAGGATAAAGAAGATCTTCGACCTTCGTCCCTACTCCATAGTCAAAAGGTTCGGGCTCAAGAACCCCCTCTTTCTGGCAACAGCTTCCTATGGCCATTTTGGAAGGGATGCCATAATGAAGGATGTCGAAGTCTACTACGAAGTCCCGGGAGCAAAACCAATATCAGTTAATGGTAACGGACGTAAGGTCTACCTTAAGAAGGTAGAGTTCTTTGCCTGGGAGAAGCTCGATTATGTTGAGGAGTTGAAGAAAGCTTTCAACCTGGATATCAGAAAGAAGCTTTAACTATCCTGGCAACATTATCTGAACGGCCCAGAGTATAGTAATGTATCCCCGGTACGCCGGCCTTAATAAGCTCTTTCGACTGCATAACTGACCATTCGATGCCTACTTCTCTGGCTTCATGGTCAGTTTTGCATTTCTCAAGGGCATTGACAAGCTCATCGGGCAGGTCTATATGAAAGGTCTGGGGTAAAAGCCTGATGTCGTTAAGCGCCGATACTGGCTTGATGCCGGCAATCACCGGGACCTCAATTCCGTTCTGCCTGCATTCATCCCTGAACCTGAAGAACTTCGAGTTGTCGAAGAACATCTGGGTTACAATATAGGAAGCCCCTGAATCAACCTTCATCTTAAGGTTTTTCATATCAACACTCCTGTTAGGTGCTTCAAAATGTTTCTCGGGATATCCGGCAACACCTATGCAAAACGATGTGGGAGCAGCTTCTTCGAGCGATTCCTCAAGATACCTGCCTTTGTTCATATTTACTATCTGCTTAATAAGCTCATAGGTATGGGTATGCCCGTCCTTTTCAGGAATAAAGGTACGGCTTCCTCTCTGCGGATCACCCCTTAAAGCCAGCACGTCGTCTATGCCAAGGAAGTTCATCTCGATAAGAACATTCTCGGTCTCCTCCCTGGTGAACCCGCCGCAGAGTATATGCGGAACAACCGGTATGTTGTATTTGTATTTTACTGCAGCTGCCAGAGCAATGGTCCCCGGACGTTTTCTTATAATCCTCTTCTCAAGGAGCCCGTCGGGTCTCTCCCTGAAAGTGGTTTCATTCCTGTGGGATGTGAAGTTTATATATGCCGGACTGAACTCCATAAGACGGTCAATTGTCTCATAGACTCTTCCTATGCTGTGCCCTTTTAAAGGGGGCAGAAGTTCAAAAGTAAACAAGGGACCCCTTGCAGTTCTGATCTTGTCAAGTACACTCATCTGTCATTTCATAAATTAGGAGCAAGCCATCTGGCCGCTTCATCAACACTCATTTTCTTTCTCGATGCATAATCCTCAAGCTGATCCCTTGAAATCTTCCCGATATTGAAATAGGATGAAGCCGGATGGGCAAAGACGTATCCGCATACCGAAGCCGGAGGATCCATGGCGTAATTCTCAGTAAGTATTACTCCTGTATATTTTTGAGCATCAAGAATATCAAACAATATCTGCTTTTCGGTATGATCGGGACAGGCCGGATAGCCCGGGGCGGGACGTATGCCCTTATATTTAATGCGGAAGAGATCTTCAGGCGTAAGATTCTCATCAGGAGCATAGCCCCAGTAATCCCTTCTTATCCTTTCATGTATCAGTTCTGCTGCAGCTTCAGCTATCCTGTCGCTCAGAATCCTTATCATGATGGTTGCATAATCATCATTGGCATAAGGTGCCACCGCATCATTGTCAAGCCGGGCGGTGACAACAAATGCTCCAGCATAATCAGTAAGTCCCGACGATGAGGGGGCAACAAAATCAGCCAGCGATAGATTAGGTACACCTGAATCCTTGCGTTCCTGGTTTCTGAGGAACCTTAAGACGGCCAGGGTCTCCTTTGAGTCAGCACCGGCAAACAGCCTGATATCATCGCCCTCTGACACTGCAGGGAAGATTCCCAGGACCCCGTTTACATTAAGCAGTTTCTCTGAAGCTATCAGCTTAAGATACTCCCCGGCATCTTCAAAGAGTTTCCGCGCCTCACTTCCCTTTACCGGATCATCGAAAATGGCAGGATACTTACCCGTCAGCTTCCAGGCATGGAAGAAGAAAGTCCAGTCAATATAGCGTGTCAGTTCCTCAATCCCGAATTCAGTAATATGATGAACCCCGGGCTGTGAAGGCACCGCAACCTCATAGTTATCCCAGGCTGTCTTCAACCCGTTATCCCTTGCCTGGTCAATTGATATAAGATCCCTCCTTACCTGCCTGCTGAGATGATCATCCCTCAGCCTGTCATATTTCTTCCTTACTTCAAAGGAGTAGGTCCCGTCATCATCTTTTAGCAAAGCGGATATCACTCCTGCTGCTTTTGAAGCATCTTTCACATGCAACACTGTGTTATTATATGCCGGAGCTATCCTTACAGCGGCATGTATCTCTGAGGTGGTGGCCCCTCCGATGAGGAGAGGAAGGTTTATGCCTCTTTTTGTCATCTCAGTTGCCACATGAACCATCTCTTCGAGAGAGGGTGTTATAAGTCCGCTGAGGCCTATTATATCAACATCTTCCTTAATGGCTGTTTCAATGATCCTGTCGGCCGGAACCATCACTCCCAGATCGATTATACGGTAGTTATTGCACGACAGCACCACACCGACAATATTCTTTCCTATGTCATGTACATCGCCCTTGACAGTAGCCAGAAGCACCTTACCGGCAGCATTTATTCCGCCATCGCCACCTTCCTTTTCAATATACGGTGCAAGAGTCTGGACTGCCTTCTTCATAACCCTTGCACTCTTTACAACCTGGGGCAGGAACATTTTTCCTGATCCGAAAAGGTCTCCCACCTCGTTCATCCCCTCCATAAGCGGTCCTTCAATAAGTTCTATCGAGCGGGAGAAAAGAGGCCGTGCTTCTTCAATATCCGCGGCGATGAACTCATCAAGTCCTCTTATAAGCGAATGCTTTATCCTGTCTGTCACAGGCATTGAGCGCCAGTCTTCGGCTTTCTCTTCTTTCCTGCCTTCACTTTTAAGATCTTCGGCAAACTTAACAAGCCGTTCGGTTGCATCCTTTCTCCTGTTGAGAACCACATCTTCGGTAAGCACAAGGAGGTCGGGAGCAATCTCGCTGTATACCTGAAGCATTCCCGGATTGACAATGCCCATGTCGAGACCTGCCTTTATGGCGTGGTAAAGAAAGACCGAATGCATGGCTTCGCGTACCCTGTCGTTCCCCCTGAAGGAGAATGAAAGGTTGCTTATCCCTCCGCTCACCTTTGCATGGGGCAGATTTTTTTTGATCCACTCCGTAGCCTGCATGAAACTCACTGCATAGTCATTGTGCTCATCTATTCCTGTCGCAACGGCAAGCACGTTTGGATCGAAAATTATATCCTCGGGAGGAAAACCTGCCTTCTCTGTAAGCAGCCTGTACGATCTTTCAGCAACTTCTTTTTTTCTCTTAAAGGTATCAGCCTGTCCTTTGTCATCAAAAAGCATAACAACGGCTGCTGCTCCGTATTTTCTTATCTTCGCGGCGTGTTCAAGGAAGACCTCCTCTCCTTCCTTGAGGCTTATTGAATTAACCACCGATTTCCCCTGAATACATTTAAG
>JAVEZD010000168.1:0-4543 GCA_034003165.1 Bacteroidales bacterium
AAACCAAAACTGCTAAAACCTTAAAGATGAAACCCACATGTATTGCAGACACAAACACGTATGTATATAATTTTCAGACATGTGGGTTCCATCAGACCATTAAAATAAAAATTATATACTGATGAAAAAAACCCTGTTATTGTTACTTGTGGTTGTCTGTGCTCAGCTGACAGCCCAGAAACCTGCCGGAACTGCAGGTCAGTATCCTGCTCCGGTCGAATTTACTGCCGATCAGGATCATAAGAATATGATGGATCAGCTTGGAATAAAAAGCGTCCGTCCGGGTCCGAGCGGCAGCGCTGATGCACCGAATCCGGCCAACTATGATGAATCTATTGCAACACCTTATCCCGACCTTCCTGAACTTCTCACTCTTAACAACGGGAAGAAAGTGACCACAGCCGAGATGTGGTGGAAACAGAGACGTCCTGAAATCAAGGAAGATATGGAAAGGGAAGTATACGGGCGCCTGCCTGCTTATATCCCGTCGGTCAAATGGACCGTTGATATTTCTGAAAGGGAATTTGTGGGACGCACCCCAGTGATAGCCAAGAAACTTACCGGACACGTTGATAACTCTTCCTATCCTCTTATTGATGTTAAGATAGAGATGGTACTGGTTACCCCGGCAAATGTTACCGGTCCGGTTCCTGTTCTCATGATGTTCGGAGGTGCAAGCCTTCCTGCACCTGCACAGCCTGCAGCCGATGAGCTGACTGTTATCAATAACGCACTGCGCAAGATACTGTCTGATTCGGATCCCCAGGTAAAGGCAATCCTTGATAAATATCTGGCCTATACCCCTATAACACGTGCCGCGTCTGCATCTCCCTTCGGCATGATGGGTCCGCAGACCAATCCCAATGCCGATCCTCCGTCAAATCAGCAGTTGCTGGCCGCCGGATGGGGTTACTGCATGATAAACCCCGGAAGCATTCAGGCAGATAATGGTGCCGGTCTGACCCGTGGTATTATAGGACTTGTAAACAAGGGACAGCCAAGAAAACCAGATGACTGGGGATCTTTAAGGGCCTGGGCATGGGGCGCCGCCCGCGGTCTCGACTATCTGGAGACTGATCCTGCCGTCGATGCAAAGCATGTCGGAATAGAAGGAGTATCGCGCTATGGAAAAGCAGCACTTGTTACCCTTGCTTTTGAAGAGAGATTTGCACTTGCACTTGTTGGCTCATCAGGTAAAGGTGGCGCCACACTTCACAGACGTAATTTTGGTGAAGCTGTAGAAAATCTCACAGGAACGGGAGAATACCATTGGATGGCAGGTAATTACCTGAAATACGGTGCTGCCGAATCAAAAAATGGTCCGGGTAACGCCGGCCAGCTGCCTGTTGATTCACATAGTCTTATTGCCATGTGTGCCCCAAGGCTCACATTCATAAGCTATGGAATCCCTGACCAGGGTGATGCACACTGGCTCGATCAGAAGGGAAGCTATATGGCAACCATTGCAGCCGGTTCTGTATTCAAACTTCTTGGTGCCACCGACCTGGGAGTATCAAACGACTACAAAAAGGAAGTTATGCCTCCCTATAATACAAGTATGCTCGATGGGGACCTTGCATGGCGTCAGCACGACGGAGGCCATACCGATGGTCCTAACATGAAGTATTTCATTGAATGGGCAAACACGAAAATAAACTATAAGCCTGCTGTCGCAGGAGGCCGGTAGAGCATAATAAATGAACAAAATAAAAAAGCTTACTTTCCTTGCAGGCTGCCGGATCAAACACGCTTCTTGTTTTCCTTTTTCATGGTGTGGGAGGCGGACATTCAATTGATGTGGATCTGAAAGAGCACAGTAAACTGCTTCATTACCTCGATCAGAACAGTGATGATATATGGATTGCCACCCTTACTGATGTGGCTGAATACATAAAGAGATATCAGGATCAGAGAGCTTCAGCTTTCTGATAAGGAAGATATAAACATAGTACCGGCAGGGAACCGCTCCAACGGATGCCCTGCCGGTTTTTTTCTTCTGGCAACTAGTCGAACAGGGCTTCAAAGGGCTTGATCGACACGGCATTGAAACACATTTCGATCTGACTTCTTGTATTTCTTATCTCCGAAAGTTCAGGTAGCGACCCGAGGGAAAAGAAACCCGCTTCATCAGTCTCGGTGTTATCTGCGAAATCTGACCTTATATGTTCGCACTCAACAAATATCTTGTAGATGGTATATGGAAAAAGTTTGTTGTTGTGTTTGTTGGCAAGTTGAACAGCAAGTATCCTCTTTGGTATTACTTCAGCCCCGGCCTCTTCGAGGCATTCCCTTACAGCTGATTCACCAACAGATGAGTTGACATCAGCCCATCCACCCGGGAGGGACCATTTCCCGTCAGTCCTTTCCTTAACCAGGAGTATACCGGAGTCTTTTACCACTACAGCCCTTATATCTACCTTGGGTGTCTGATATCCCGTCTCTGAGGCAAACAGGTCCTTTACCCTTTCATATCCTATACCTGTATATTCATTAAGTATTTCGACACTCAGATCCCTTATCTTCCGGTAACGTTCAAGATCGTACCTGTCATTGCTGAATGTCAGTCCTGCCTGAGCGATTGACTGGAGCTGAGTGGCCCAGTAAAGCCATTTTTCTTTCATACGGATTATATTATTATGCAATAAAGCTAAAATAAGAGATTCTTTCATCACCGGAGCAGCATGATTTGATTATTTAATTAGCTGTTCCGGCATGAAGCCGGTAGTGTGTAATTACTTTGGAAGGGAAAACAGGAATTCGGTGCCTCCGCCTGTTCTTTTTTTTACAATGATGTCTCCCTTATGAAGAAGAACCGCATTCTTTACAATAGCCAGTCCAAGACCTGTCCCTCCGCTTTTCCGCGATCGTCCCGAATCGACCCTGTAGAACCTTTCGAATACCCGGGGCATATGTTCTTCAGGGATGCCAACCCCATCATCGGAGAATGAGAAGTGGTAATAACCCTTGTCTTCGTCGTATACAGTGATTCTTACTGTACAGTTTTCACCGGCATAGTTTACTGCGTTTTCAAGAAGGTTCTGGAATATTGACAGAATAAGTGATTTGTTTCCTTTTACGACAACCTTGTCGGGGATATCAATAACTACCTTTACTGATCTGGCTTCAATGGCTGAAATAAAATTATCTCTCACCTCCTTTACTATTTTATGGATCTTAACCTTTTCGGGAAGGAAAGTAGAACCTGCTTCCTCGATCTTGTTAAGGACTGAGATGTCGTTTATAAGTCCGGTTAGCCTGTCAGTCTGACCCAGAGCTTTTTCAAGGAAATATTTCCTTTTCTTCGGGTCTATATCTCCGTCGTTAAGAAGGGTCTCTATATATCCTCTTATGGAGGATACGGGTGTTTTTAACTCGTGTGCTATGTTCGATGTCATCTGCTGCTTAATCACCTTACTCTTTCCAGCCCTTGTCACGTCGCTGAGGATGACTTCAAAGCTTTTATCGTTGAAGATCACGCACTGGACTCTGAAAAAGCGACCGTCTTTCGAAATCTGGTATTCCGTTTTGGGAAGATCGGAGTAGCGTATATCGACACCGGCATTTTTTTCTATAAAGGCATTAATCCCGGCAAATTCAGGTATTTCGAAGAAACCGGAGGTGAAGATCTTCAGATCACCTGAGATCATATTCATCACCTGGGTGAACTGATCATTGTTAAGTACCATATTTCTGTCAGGAGAAAAGAAAGCCACCCCTTCATTAAGGGCGTTCAGGTGATTAAAAAGCTTTTCTTTTTCATTTGCCAGATCATTCTTAACAGCCAGAAGATTGTTGTAGATCTCCAGAATTTCGGCACCGATGATCCCGAGCTCGTTTTTCGGGAACTGAGTCTCAAACGGCAGGTCACGTCTTACGTTGATGGCAAAATCCTTGAGGCGGGTAACCGATTCACCGAACCTGTTTGTGATAATGAGTAATACTATCCAGATGGTTATGAAGAATAAAACAATAACAAAAAGAAAATTCAGATTGGCTTTCAGGAAGTTGATTATACTGATGTCATATATCACGGCAGCTCTGATGAAATACCTGTCAAAGGATCTGGCATAGTAGTAGTATTTCTGACCTGTTGATCCCGATTTTCTTATAGCCGTACCATAACCCGATTCAGCTGATTCAGCAATCTCAGGCCTGCTGATATGGTTTTCCATCTGTCCCCATTCCCCGATTGAACTGTCGTAAAGTACTCTTCCATCTGAATCAATTATAGTGACACGAAGATTTGGCTGTGGAAGAAGACTGACAACCGAATCCATCTCAAAGTACTTTCCGGTGTTATATATACGGTTAAAAGTAAGGTAGTTGTTGGTGATAGCGGTTATATTGTCGAGTTCATCATTAAGAGCCATCACCCTGTAGTCTTTTTCTCTTTTGTAGAGATAGGCCATGATAAGCAGAGCCACTACAGCAAATACAGCAGAGTAGAAGAAGAAGAGATTATTTCTGAAAGTATTTTTTGAAAGCATGCCTGTTTTAATGTGCTTCAGAATTCAAAATAATAGCCGTAACCTGTTTTGTTTTT
>JAVEZD010000169.1:0-4530 GCA_034003165.1 Bacteroidales bacterium
GATTCAAAATGAGCTTTCTCCTTTTCCATCTTTAGGTAGTTTTCATAAGAAGCCCTGTCGAGCTCCCCGTTTTCAACGGCTTCTATAACTGAACACCCTTTCTCACTGGTATGAGAGCAATCCTTGAACCTGCAGTTTTGTGAAAGCCTTAAAATTATATCGAAGGTCTTTTCCAAACCGCCCGTTGAATCGGTAATACCTACTTCCCTCATCCCGGGGTTATCCACAAGTATCCCTCCGTTTTCAAGAAGTATCAGTTCCCTGTGACTTGTAACGTGTTTCCCCCTGTTTGTGCTTTGGCTTATTGAACCGGTTCGCATTACCGACCTGCCAGCAAGATTGTTAAGCAGGGTTGATTTGCCAACTCCTGAGGACCCAAGCATGCAGTATGTCCTGCCTTTTTCAATAACAGCTTTTATTTTGTCGTATCCATCCAGTGATTCATTGCTTAAAGCAATAACCGGAACGTTTTTTACCCGGGCCCTTATACTCTCAACTATCTCACGGGTCGTGTGTTCATCAATAAGATCGGTTTTGGTTATAACAATGACCGGATTGACCTTTGATGAATTGCATATGGTCAGGTATCTCTCAAGCCTGTTGACACTGAAATCCCTGCCGGCAGCCTGGACCAGCAATGCATAGTCAATATTTGCTGCTATTATCTGTATCTCTCCGGGCTTGCCAACTGCCTGTCTCGAAATGACAGAGGTCCGCGGTAATATGCTATGAATTATTGAAAACCCGTGGTCATAGATTGTCAGTGCAACCCAGTCACCGACAGCGGGAAAATCTTCACGGCCTTTTGATGAAAACCGCAGGTTTCCTGTAATCTCAGCTTCCAGTTCTCCCTTTTCGGTTATTACAATATATCTTTCTTTGTGTTCCGAGATAACTCTTCCGATCTCAAAGTCGTGAAGCTTATTCTCAATCCTTGACTTTTCAAGAATATCATTATATCCGAAGTCTTCAAGTCTCATAACAGTTACAGGATATTGTTTTAAAGTCCTGTGCCGGTACTACGCCGGGCCCGCCAGACGGGAATAAGGTGCTCCGGCAGGCCGGCTTCCGGATCAGGGATGGGTTTAATCGATGGGTTTTATGAAATACATCAGTTCCCTGTCGTGATTGTTTACAATTCTGCATTCATTGTCAAAATACATGGTTGCCCCGTTTTCCACGGTATAAGGTTCCCACTCAGGCAGCTTCCCTTCAACATTGGGATTACCGGTTTTTGCAAAGTTAAGCCATGCAGAACTCATCTTATCTGCCAGCTCATAAGCTTCTTCCGAAGTACCGGTCCAGTCTGATCTCAATTCGATGTTATCGAAGGCCAGGGGGATGTCGAGACCATGGAAGGAACCGCGGGTTGCATCGTCAACGGGACTTTTCCATGCAAGGAGATAAACATACAAAGGAGCACTTGACTGCCTGGCCCTTGAATCAGAGGCCATTATGGTAAATGGTCTGAAGACGGTATCGATCGAAAGAAGATCCTGGGGTGTGAAGTCAGGATAGGTCTTTGAGAATAATTCAACATACTGGTCAGTTCTGTTACCATATACTTTTGACAAACGTTCTTTTGCCTGCTCAATGGTCAGGTCCTTTTCAGCATAGGCTACTCTCATCAGCTCATTAAAAGTGGTCCCTATCATCAGGGGAATCTCTTCTGAGATATCTGCAAAACCCGGACTGAAGGGTTGTTGCAGCAGTACTTCACCATCGGCTGAAGGAGCGAAGCCGAACATTGTTGCCGATCCTGGTCTTCTTGGACCGGAGATCATCATTACGGCCTCATTCCCTGCTTTCAGGAGATCACTGTATGAGATGGTATCAAGTTTTTCAACATCGCCAGGAGTAAGACCAAGTTTTTCAATTACAGCCAGGCCCAGAGCCTGTGATTTTTCTTTTGTCATCACATTCACCAGGGTACCGCTTTGAATAATTGCTTTCTGGAAGAGCCCTTTTGCCGATGGCATACACATTAGGGTTCCTACCTTTCCTCCTCCGCCTGATTCCCCCAGGATGGTCACATTGGAAGGATCGCCTCCGAAATTCTCAATGTTATCCCTTGTCCATTCCATGGCTTTTACTATATCGAGCATACCGACATTTGCCGATTGGGCATATTCGGGTCCGCATGCAGATAAATCGAGAAAACCAAGAATATTAAGGCGGTGATTTACTGATACAACAACCACATCTCCTTTCCTGGCAAGAGCTTTTCCGTAGGTCATCGGATCGTTGCTGCTGCCTGTAGCAAATCCGCCTCCATGGAGCCATAGCATTACAGGACGCTTTTTCCCGTCAGAAATCCCGTTTGTCCATACATTAACACTGAACAGTTCCTTTTCATTCATTAAGGAATCATTGATCCAGGCCACTACCTGTTTTGCAACCGGACTGAAGGCAAGGCATTCCCTTACTCCCTCCCAGGCTTCGGGGTCGCGGGGAGGCATGAATCTGTCGGCGCTGGCATAGGGAATTCCCCTGAAGGTAAACACACTATCTTCAATACTGCCTGAAACAGTACCATGTGTCGTTTTTACTTCCGGATTCTGATTCCGGTCAGTTTTCTGGTTACACCCTGTGAGGAATGTTCCGGATGCAATAAAAAGAAAGAGAATAAGGTTGGTTAGTTTTTTCATGATGTAAAAATTTCCGGGTTATATTAATGTGCAATTTATATATAAAATTAATTCATCGTCCGGTTTCTGTT
Source organism: Bacteroidales bacterium (assembly GCA_034003165.1). Classification (GTDB taxonomy): domain Bacteria; phylum Bacteroidota; class Bacteroidia; order Bacteroidales; family VadinHA17; genus LD21. Next base: position 2,720 of record JAVEZD010000169.1, read on the forward strand.
GATTGTCCGGGGTGGCGTTGGTTACAGGACTCAAAACAATAACTACATCCGGACGGGATTCACTGGATTATGGTGTTTCTTGTTTATCAAAGTATTAAGTCGGGTGGGCGGTAATTATTGTCATAAGGCCTGATAAGGCGGGTATGATGGATTTAGCTCCGGATATTGTTTAGTAACTTTTGTGAAAAGATTAACAGAATGCATTGCATTTTAAGGAATTATTAAGAATAGTTGTCATAAATTTGATAGTGATAATCATTAAAATACGTAAAAATGAAACCCACATGTCTTGCAGATACAAACACGTATGTATATAATTTTCAGACATGTGGGTTCCATCATACCATTAAAATCAATTATTATATGATGAAAAGGACACAAATTCTGTTGGCTCTCGTTGCCGTGTTTTTTATTTCAGCTGCAGCTTTTGCGCAGGATGCTGGTAAACGTAATTCAGTAGGTATACAGCTTAATCCTTATCTGGATTCGCATTTTTTTGACGGGACTTTTTTCTCGCCTGTATTTGCAGGAAGATATGGCTATTCTTTGAATAAGCATCTGACGGTTGGACCGGAGATATCGGGGTATTTTATACTTCGCGATGAGGTTGACTCGGATCTGAAAATTTCAAGTCTTAATGTTGGTGGTTTTTTAAGGTATTCATTAATGCCGGATGCAAGGATCAGACCTTTTTTTGAATTAAGTCCATATTATACGTTTTATCATTTTAAGTCAGAATCAATTGTCACACAGGAAGGGATCGGGAAGGAGTACCGTGATTCCTGGCTTAGCGGCTATCTGAGTCCGGGACTGACCTTGTACTCAAAGAATCGCCGGTTCAGTCTTGACCTGATGTACAAATTCTCAAACAAAGACTTTATCAACGGCAATAAATCTGTTTTTACATACAGGCTTAATTTTAATTTCTGAAGTATTGGTAATGGTGTATTTCACATCTTTTCTCATGGCCATTTTGGCGCCCATCCAGCTCTGCATATGGCTGGTTAACCCAACATGGTAACTCAGTATAATGCCTCAATTCTTTGGTTAAGTTTCTTAATTAGCATTTTCTTACCGGTTAGGTTATCAGTAACTTCAGCAATAACATTAACGTATATATCAGTTGCCCACTCTGGTCCGTCAGTGCTTACGGATGTCAATTTATAAGCAGGAAGATCCAATGAAGTATATTCGTGTGGAACTGATGTCCAGACCGATGAATCATTTATTACATATAGTTTTGTTAATAAAATATTTAATGAGACCGGAAGGCTGTCGGTGTTGACCAATGATATGTAAGCAACCAGTTTCCTTTTTGTTGGCAAAGAACCCCCTGGCATTAAATTACGGCTTAGTTCGGTTTCCAAAAAATATTTGTGAGAATCAATCAGTATTGTATCAGATGAATTTGTTAACAACTGACCGGCAAATAAGGGATCATCATTTATATCCGGCTTTTCGCATGATAAAAGGGCAAGTAAGCCTGTGAAGAGAATAATTTTTAATATGGAGGGTGAAATTTTCATTACTTTTTTACGAGGATTGACCTGAATATGTTACCATGGTTATACCTCCTACGGTTGCTTGTGTGAAATAACTGATCCCGCTATTCTGGTAATATTTCTTTCTGTTCTTAACATCATATCCGGAAAAAGCGTATAATTTTTTATGAGTACAAACACTGCTTAGTCACCGTCGGTCACAAATGAAATTACAAATCAATCAGCCTCTGTCTCTCTATAGCTCTGCACATTGCCCGATCCTGACCCAAAAAATACTGATACCAAGTTAAACAATTAGCATCAATATCT
>JAVEZD010000170.1:0-4520 GCA_034003165.1 Bacteroidales bacterium
GAATATCATTTATATACTGCTGGTATTCCCCGGGCTCCTGATTCCCTATACAGGGAGCCTTACAGTTTCCCAGATGATATTCGAGACAGACCCTGAATTTGCCGGCTTCAATATTAAGCGGTGAGAGATTGTGATTACAGGTTCTCAGCTTATACAGACGCCTCAGCAGCTCCAGAAGGGTTTTAACCATAAGACCTGATGTATAGGGCCCGAAATACTCCGATCCGTCCCTTATCACATTACGTGTGCTGAAAACACGTGGAAATGCTTCTTTCTTTATACATATCCATGGAAAAGTCTTATCATCCTTCAGCAGTATGTTATACCTGGGCTGATATTTCTTAATAAGATTATTCTCGAGCAGAAGTGCATCCGACTCATTTTCCACCACTATATGCCTCACCTGTGAAGCTCTTCCAAGCATCACTCTTGTCTTCCCCGACTGGTTCTTTGTAAAATAGGATGCTACCCTTTTCTTAAGACTTTTCGCCTTCCCAATGTATATAATGGTTCCATTAGCCTCCAGAAACTGATAAACTCCCGGCTTATCGGGCAGTAAAGGCAATATTTCACCGGCATCTACAGACACTGCTTTAACGTTCTGATTATCATTTACTTAAATAATTCAAATAATTTCATCAGTAAACAGAGGAACCAGGGCAAACCTGCTGAAATCAAACAGGCCCCTGTCACTTAACTTAAGTTCCGGTATTACCAGAAGGGCCATAAAAGACAGGGTCATAAAAGGGGCCGACATTCTGCAGCCCGACTCTGCCAGAAAAGCTGTTAACTCTTCATATTCTGAAGCAACATCCGCTGCGGGAAGATCAGACATGATTCCCGCCACCGGAAGCTTAAGGGTTAGGGTTTTGCCGGGACGAACAACAGCCATACCTCCCTTCATTCTAATAACCGCATTTATTGCATCAACTATTAACTCATCACTGGTACCGGCACAGATTATATTATGACTGTCATGAGCAACAGAGCTTGCGAATGCACAGCTTTTTATGCCGAAACCTCTTATAAAAGCGGTGGAAGGAGGAGCATCCCTATATCTGTCCTTGACCACCAGTTTAAGTATATCCCTTTCCTGATCTGCTTCAGCGAATTCACCAGTTCCGGATAAGGCCAGTCCGCTTCCTGTTATCAACCGGCCGTCGGATGCTTCGATCACCCTTAAGGTATTCCCAAGCCGTCTGACTTTTATCATTGAAGCATTGATTTCACTGCTGTTGAAATTATTTACAGGTTTCGGGCCGCTATATGAAAAAAGGGCTTTGTTGCCGTCAAATACTTCCTTTCCTTCTATCCAGGTACTTAAAATTTTCATTTCAGCCGGGCTATTTACTATAATGAAGTCAGCCGGATCTCCTGGTCTGAGTAATCCACAATCCAGCCCGTAATGTTCTACCGGGTTAACTGTACAACAGGCAAGCACATTAAACAGATCAAATCCCTGTTTAACCAGATCAGCAACTATCCTGTCGAGATGACGCCTGACCAGCATTTCAGGATGCAGATCGTCGCTGCACAGCATTACATTCTGAGGCTCGGATTTAATAAGCTCCTTCAGGCTGTCGAGATTTCTTGCAGCACTACCTTCCCTAATAAGGATTTTCATGCCCAGACTCAGTTTCTCCTGAGCTTCCTTTATATCACTGCACTCATGATCTGTCGAAATTCCTGCGGCAACATATTTCACAAGCGCCTCCCCGGATAGTCCCGGAGCATGACCGTCAACAACCAGATTATTTGACCGTGCAATCTGAATTTTTCTCATGACCTCTTCGTCTCCCGCAACAACACCAGGGAAATTCATCATCTCGCCAAGGAATTTTACCCTTTTTTTATTGAACAGGTCTTCTATCTCATCAGAACCGACAGTAGCTCCTGATGACTCAAGGGCAGTTGCAGGAACACAAGAAGGGGCGCCGAAATAAAACTTAAGAGGAACTCTTTCTGCATCGTCAATCATAAAGTCCACTCCCTTTCTTCCCAGGACATTTGCAATTTCATGGGGATCGGCAACAACACCCGTTGTTCCACGTGAAACAGCAGCCATTGAAAAATATCCAGGCACCAGCATAGAACTTTCAATATGAATGTGCGCGTCTATCAGTCCCGGCATTATGTAAACCTCATCACAACTGTCTACAGGCTCTATTCTTTTAATAAGCCTGCCTTCCGTTTCTATCCTTGCGGGATAAATCCTTCTTTCATGAATATCTATCAGCCTGCCTTTAACTACCATAAAGTCTCCTGTTTTTCATGTCTGTCCAGCTGCCCCGTAATCCTGTATCGCGAAAGCAGTCCCAAGCTAACCTGTGTATGTAAACCAACTATTGTCAGAAGCTGTCAACAATAACAATAATAATTACTCTGCATGTAATTGCAGCTATTGATTCCCGTAATATATAGAAAATAAAAAAGATAAAAAACGTTCCACGTGGAACATTACCTTCCTATATACATTAAAAGTATATTAATGTCGGAGGGAGAAACACCGCTGATCCGGCACGCCTGGCCAATGCTAGCCGGCTTAATGCGGGCAAGCTTTTGCCGTCCCTCAGTAGATATTGATATAAGTTCGCTATAGTCTATATCCTGCGGAATGGTTAGAGAACCCAGTCGCTTTATCTTTTCGGCCAGTAATCTTTCCCTCTTTATATATCCTTCATATTTGATCCTGATTCCCGCCGACTCCACAACCTCTTTCCAATTTTGGCTGTTACGCAAATCAAGGCTATCTGTACTGTCAACCAGGTTAAGCAATTCATCAAGGCTCACCTGAGGTCGTAAGGCTATAGTAATTGCCTTAACCTTCTGTTCAGTTTCATTTGTTCCTTTTTCTTTAAGAAATGGATTAATGGTGTCCGGACTTACGCTTTCGTTTGTCAGGAATGCAATAAGTTTGTTTACGTCTCTCTCTTTCTCTTCAAGTTTATCAACCCTGCTCCTTTTTGCCAGTCCCAAATCAAATCCCTTTCGGGTCAGTCTCTCATCAGCATTATCCTGTCTTAGCAAAATTCTGTATTCTGCTCTGGAAGTAAACATTCTGTATGGCTCATCGACCCCCTTTGTTACAAGGTCATCAATAAGAACCCCTATATAAGATTCATCCCTGCCAAGAATGAAACTGTCTTTTCCCGAAAGTTTGAGGACACTGTTAATTCCTGCCATCAGACCCTGTGCCGCTGCCTCCTCGTAACCTGTCGTTCCATTTATCTGACCCGCAAAATAGAGATTCTCTATCCTCTTGGTCTCAAGTGTTGCCCATAACTGTGTTGGCTGAAAGAAATCATATTCGATAGCGTAACCAGGTCTGAATATTACTACATTTTCAAGCCCTTTAACCTTTCTAAGAGCCTTGTACTGGTTCTCCAAAGGCAGGCTGCTTGCGTAACCATTAACATAATATTCTACCGTCTCACGACCCTCGGGCTCAATAAAAAGCTGGTGTGTCTCCTTATCCTTAAAAGATACTATCTTATCCTCAATACTAGGACAGTATCTTGGTCCCCGACCTTTAATAATTCCTTTGAAAAGAGGACTGAACTCCAGTCCTTTTCTTAGCTCTGCATGTACCTCTTCATTTGTATGTGTCAGAAAACAGCTCATCTGTTCCCTGCATAAATCACCCTCAGAAATAAAGGAAAATGTTCTGCCCTCCTCATCTCCCTTTTGCTCGGTCATCATAGAAAAATCAATACTACGGCCATCTATTCTGGCACTGGTACCCGTTTTCATCCGATCGACTGAAAAACCTATTTCAGCAAGCTGTTCACTTATGCCCTGCGATTCACGCTCACCTGATCTTCCTCCGCTTATTTTCCTGAAGCCAACATGCATCAATCCATTAAGGAAAGTTCCATTTGTAAGTATAACGGCACCGGCCCTTATAACAGTTCCGAATGAGGTTTCAATTCCGGCAGCTTTACCATTACTTATTATAACCTTACTGGCTTCCTCCTGCCAGATATGCAGCCCGGGAGTTCCTTCAAGCAATTTCCTCCATTCAACACTAAACCTTTGTCTGTCGCATTGAGCCCGGGGGCTCCACATCGCCGGACCCTTTGACCTGTTAAGCATTCTGAACTGGATCATGCTTCTGTCAGTTACTATACCGCTTCCTCCCCCAAGTGCATCTATTTCCCTTATTATCTGTCCCTTTGCAATACCACCCATTGCAGGATTACACGACATCTGTGCCAGTTTCGTCATATCCATAGTAACAAGCAAAGTCCTTGCTCCCATCAGAGCTGCAGCCAATGCCGCCTCACAACCTGCATGTCCGCCACCAACAACAACTATATCGTACTCAAGTATCACCTCTTATTTAGCTTCATTCAACCAGTAATCCTCCCTCTCCCTCATAATCTTCTTCTCTTCTTCCGTTTTGTCTTTATAGCCACAAAAGTGTAGCACAGCATGTATAACAACCCTTAACAGCTCTTGTTTAAACCTAACTTTATAGTCACTTGCATTTCTTCTGACACTGTCTACACTTATATAGATTT
>JAVEZD010000171.1:0-4429 GCA_034003165.1 Bacteroidales bacterium
GGATTTTAAGATCCTTTATTTATATCTCATCTATATGTTTAATATTCAATAGAATATCTTACTTTTGTCTTTTATCTTTTATCTTTTATCTTACTATAGTTATCGTTCCCACAACCGGCCTGCTTCCGTCTTGCTTATCTGCTACATAGTGATACGAATCCACAGGCAGCATCTTTCCCCGACTTCTTCCATCCCAAGGCACCGGATAACCTCTGCCTGACCGCCATACCGTCTGTCCCCAACGGTTGAAAACAGTGACTTCAAGATCCGGATACCAGCCCGTACCGCTAATCTCCCATATATCATTTATCCCGTCACCATTAGGCGAAAAGACATTTGGAATTACCAGCTTGTCTTCCCGGCATACGGAGCCGGATCGAACCCATACTGTAACCTTCTCTTCTTCGCCTTCATCAACCCTCTCACCTTCACTGTTTTCAATAACAGGTATAAACCTGTATACAACACTCTGCAACTCCACGCCATTGTTTGATAGGGTTTCAGTCAGAACAGCAGGTCCTTCATAAGTGCCGTTCAGCATATTTCCCATCATTCCGGGACCAGGTTCAACAACAAGATCGTAGAGCCACTTTCCCCATATAAGACGTGACGGATTCGCAACTGAAATGGTAACACTCTCCCCATCACATACCATGGTGTCTGATACGCTGATCCTGATATCAGGAGGGGGATTTACATAAACCAGTCCGGACTTCCTTGATCCATGACATCCTTCTGCCGAGAGTTCCTGTACTTCAATCATATAGACTTTCGATGAATCCCAGATATATTCAATTTCGGTCGTGCTGTTGCCCTGAACTTCATCTCCATCAATAAACCATGTATAGGTTGAACCGGATAGCGGTGACGGATTTACATAGTAATGCCTTGTCTGTCCTGAAATGACATAGTCAGGCATCGTCATCTGCCCCGAAGAACTCAGGAAGATGAAGAGCATAATGCCTGAGGCGATCATATAAGTGTAGCTCTTTGTCACCAGTCAGGATCCTTACAGGCATCCGGTACCCCGCCACTGATAAGGTGGCGGGGGAGGATGCAGCTTATGTGTAATTCAGTATAAAATTCTGATATCTATAGATTTAGTTATGGTATATTCCGCTTGTCACAGGAGCAGGCTGAATCGTTGTCCCAATCGTGGCAGTTGCCGAACATCCGGTGCTTGTAACTGTCTCGGTTACACTTACTGAACCCGTTCCGGGAGTCGTCCATGTAACCGCAATCTGGTTACTGCCCTGTCCGCTGAAAGTACCACCAACAACTGTCCAGGCAAAGGTGCTTCCGGCAACATCTGGCGTACTGTAGATCTCAGTGCTGCCGTCAATACTCTGGCATACCATATTGGAGCCGGTGATGACAGGAGCGGGTAGGGGATTGATTGTTACATCAACGGTAGCCGATGAAGATGCTCCTGATGAGTTCGTTACAGTCAGTGTATATGTCCCTGCAGCAGCTGAGGTCACAGCGGTAATAGCCGGACTTTGTTCTGAAGAACTGAATCCGTCAGGCCCTGTCCATGAATACGAAGTCATGCCCGAAGGTCCTCCAGTAAGGATCAGATCGCCTCCAACACACGGAGTGTTTGCCGAGGCTGAAGGATGATCAACAGGAATGACAGTAACATTTACCGTAGCTGTGGCAGAACATCCTGCTGAATTTGTTACAGTAAGTGTATAAACTCCTGCAGCATCAGTCGTAACATCAGTAATAACCGGATTCTGAAGGGTTGAAGTGAATCCACCGGGACCAGTCCACTCATAGGATGCCATCCCTGCCGGTCCACCGGTCAGGTTAAGGTCATCCCCTGCGTTAGGTGTGTTTGCAGCAGCCGTGGCAAGAGGCAGGGGATCAACAATTATGTTAAGTGTCACAGGTGCACCCGAACAATGGGTTGTGCCTGTAAGTGTCTCTGTGACAGATAGCACGAATGTCCCCTCTGAAGTCCAGTTAATGCTAATGGCGCTGGTTCCCTGTCCGCCCATTATCGTTCCACCCCCTGAAAGCACCCAGTCATAAGTCGATCCGGGACTGTCAATAACCCAGTAGTCCTCAGTCGAATTAAGGCAGGCATGGTCGGGATCATCTGTACCCGACTGGGCCCATACCTGTGAAGAACAGGCTGATATTATTATCAGCATAATAGTCGTGAAAAAAGTGGTTTTTGTTTGCATGATAATATTGATTTTAGGTTCATAAATTCCTTATTTAATTATTGAGAGTAGCTTATTTCCTTTTTTTGCTTTTGTGTTGAATTCCTTGTTATCAGTTCTGTGCAAATGGTTATACATTTTAATTATGATAGATGGGTGAGGTAACAGGAAGAGGGTTCACAACCACTGCAACAGGAATACTGAAGGTGGTTCCGCATCTCAGAGGACCTTCATCCGTTACGGAAATCCGGTACCAGGTTGTTGTCTCCTGAAGGGAAGGAGAATATGTAAGGACATTGGCTCCATAGATGTCTGTCCATGAGTCATTGTCGAAGCTTATCTGCCACTGATATGAATAGACTGATCCGGATCCGCCGGATGCTTCAGTTGCAGAGAGAGGGGAGGGCATGGTGTTATAACAGATAGTCTGATCTGATGAGACAACAGGTGGTAACAGTGGGGGAAGCACAATAAGGTTACGGTCGCGGGTATGGGTCGTTATCACACATTCGGGATAAGCTTCAGGCTGATTCAGGGTGAGGAAAGTGACTGTCACCCTGTAGGCTCCTGTTTGTGCAGGTGTTGCATCTGAGATGGTAAGTCGCTGGCTGTCTGTTCCGGAATAATGGCTTCCATCATTTATTGGTTGCCATCCTGTGCCGTCGTTAAATGACCACCGGTATCCGGTCACGTCTCCCCGTGTTGATACTTCATATGAAGTGCCGCTCCCGCTGCATATTGTAAGGTTCACTGAGCCTGTCAGGCCTGTTACGGCGTTTATCTGAAGCAAGGCAGGTTCTGAGACTATTGTTGAACAGTTATCTGAGGCAATAAGTCTGTATTCTGTGCCATGTATGTTCTGTCCGCTTACGCCAATGTCATGAATCACCAGGTCAGAAGTGGTCTCTCCCGGGATGTCTGTGAATTCACCTTCCGGAGGTCTCGATTGCCACTGGTAAGAGACCGTCCCAACTGATCCATTGACCGCAGCTGAAAATTCCACTGTATTACCATAACAGTCTGTCTGGTCGGAGGGCTGTATCATGAATCCCATTGGATAGCCGGGTTGTCCGACCACTATGTCTGCCGTTTCGTTGCATATACCTCCGGCATCGGTGACAGTCACGGTATAGGTCCCGGCACCCAGTCCGGCAAGGTCCTCGTCAGTACTCGTAAATGATCCGGGACCTGTCCAGATGAACTGGTATGGCGCGACTCCTCCGCCAACAGTTATTTCTATTGAACCTGTGGGTTCGCCGAAACACTCCACGTCGGTATGTTCAGTGCTAAAAGAGCAAACCTGGCCGGATAATGAAATGGTAGCAGAAAGCCATAGCCAGAGAGGTATGGACAGCCTGACGGGCCACAAAGGAAAAGACACCCAATAAATGACAGGCCTTAACCTGCCTGAGTTAATTGGATTCATAAACCATTAGCAACGAGACAATACTAATTTATTAAAAAAGGGGAGGGGAAGCAAGGGTTTATGAGGAAAAGATAAAAGAAACAAGACAAATCGACGAGTGTAGCGAGTTGATCCCGAGAACTCGGGAAGACAAAAGTAAGAGCCCGGATGATAGTAAAATAACTCAAGGTAAGGGTGTTGGCTGAGGGCTGGGAGCTGAGGGCAAGGGGCAGGAAAAGGCATTAGGCGTGAGGCATGAGGCTCTATGGGAGAATGTGGCTGGATGATAGTAAAATATCTCAAGGTAAGGGTGTTGGCTTAGGGCTGGGAGCTGAGGGCAAGGGGCAGGAAAAGGCATTAGGCGTGAGGCGTGAGGATCTATGGGAGAATGTGGCTGGATGATAGTAAAATATATCAAGGTAAGGGTGTTGGCTTAGGGCTGGGTGCTGAGGGCTGGGGGCAGGAAAAGGCGTGAGGCATTAGGCGTGAGGATCTATGGGAGAATGTGCCAGGATGATAGTAAAATATCTCAGGGTAAGGGTGTTGGATATCATTATATAAGATGGTTGAACTTTGGAACACTGGAACACTGGAACACTGGAACACTGGAACACTGGAAAAAAGGCCTTATGCTTTTTCCCATGCTCCCAGCTCCCTGCCCCCAGCTTATACCCTTGCCTTTGGATATTATAATATCATCCAGCCACTTTCTCTGATAGAGGCTCACGGCTCATGGCTCACGGCTCACGGCTTTTACAGTGTGAGTGTGAGAAAAAAGATCGAGAGTGTTCGCTCGAGCTACTCGCTCTCGCTCTTGCTCTCACTCTTTTTCTCCCTCCGGCGGGATCACGTTTTT